>JAHFOZ010000628.1:1719-2328 GCA_023261405.1 Planctomycetota bacterium | reverse complement strand
CGACTTCGAGCACCACACGCCTCTCGATCCGTTCCGCTGGCAGTACCTCGTGGTGCGGCGCGAGGGGGGCGGGATCGTCCACCGTCCGGTCTACCCGGTGGATCCGGGCGTGATGACCGGCGTGGCCCAGACGGGCGGCACCCGCGTCTGGTACGGCCGGCACAACGGGGACTTTCTTGTCGCCCCCGCCGTCGAGTACGACCTCCCGGAGCCGGGGAAAAGGAAGCTCACCACCGCGGTCTGCGCCGCGTTCTACGACACGGGCGTGGGCTTCGAGCCCGAGACCGCGCCCGCCGGGACTAAGGTCCGCGTGAAGTACCGCTATACCGGCTGGCCCGCCGCGGAGGCCGAGACGCTTTTCAAGGTGTCAAAGATCTACGATTCACCCATGCTCGATCCGGATCACCACTACATCTTCGCGGATGAGTGGCCGAAGCTCACCTTCAGCCAGTCCGTGCCGATGAGCCGGACCTGGATCTACGGCCGCCGGCCGTTCATGACGGGGCACAATCAGCGCCCGACCTACGCGCTCGCGAAGGAGACGGGGGTCGGGAGCGGGTTCGCGATGCGGCTCGGGCCTGGGGCCTACGGGAAGGCGAGCCCGCCCGC
>JAHFOZ010000628.1:0-1709 GCA_023261405.1 Planctomycetota bacterium | reverse complement strand
GGAATTCGGCCGCGTGGCTCATCACCTCGGGAACGGGACCTTCGATTGGAAGAAAGTGGGTTTCGGGTTCGAGATCCCCGCGGGCACGCTCTCGCTCGGCGTGGCCTTCGGGAACGCGGGCACCGGGGACGTCCTCCTCACGGACGTGGAGTTCGCGCCGGGCGAGGGGCCGGCGCCGGCCTCAGCCCCGAAGGTCGAGCCTGCGCCTCCCGGGGCGATCGCCGACTACCGCATGGAGGAGGGGGAGGGCCGGCACGTGTTCGATGCGGCCGGGGGTCCCCTGGGGATGCTGGAGCTGGCGAATCTCGAGTGGGCCGTGGATTCAGGGCGTGCGGCGATCCGGTTCGCGGAGAACGCCGCGGGCCGGAAGGATTATCCCCGCATGGGGAATCTCGACCGGGGCTACATGGGCCATCCGGGTTATGCCGAGCGGCAGACGGTCCCTGTCGCGCTGGCCGGCCATCACGGGGGCGGAAGCGAGTTCAAGGCCCTCACGATTGCCGCGTGGATCAAGCCCGCCGCGAAGCCGCCGAAGGGGGATCGCATGGACGTCGCGGGCTTCGGCGCCCGCCGCTTCATCCTCGGTCTCCGCGGGGCTCAGGCGCCCTACCGGCTCGAGGCGCGCCTCAACGTGAACGATGCCGTCGTGTCGGAGCCCGCGATCGAGGCGGACCGGTGGTGCTTCGTGGCGCTCAGCGCGGTGGAGGAGGCGGGGAAGTGGCGGACCCGCCTCTTCGTGGACGGGAAGCCTGCCGGGGAAGGCGCCTCGTCGAAGTTCGCCGCGCCGGCGAGCCTGCCCCCGTCCCTCGTCCTGGGGACGGAGATCTTCTATTTCCACGATGCGTACTACAGGGGATGGATCGGTCGCACGCTCATCTTCGACCGGGCGCTGGACGGGGAAGCCCTCCTCAAGCTTGCCGCGGGACGCTGACATTCCGTCACGCGGAGCCCCAGGGGCTCCCCGTGACATCGGTGCCTGGACCCCTACTTGCCGCCCAGGGGCAGCTCTCGCGTCTGGCCCTTCCACCCGACCCGCACGCCGTTCGGGCCGATGTGCTCCACGCGCACGCCCTCGGGGGCCAGGAGCTGGCCGGTCTTGAGGGTCTTCCCGTTGAGGACGCAATGGGAATCGGAGCGGATGAAACGGACGGGCAGCTCGGCGCCCAGGCGCTGCCGGAGGATCTCGATGCCCACGTCGGCGATCTCGGTGGTCTCCACTTCGGAGATCGTGATCCCCGTCAGCTCGAGCTTCTTCGCCTGGAGCTCGCGGCGGACGCTCGCGTCGGCCAGCAGGGGCTCCAGGTGCTGCACCCAGCCGCTCACGGTGTCGCGCTCGGGTCGGCCCGCGAGTTCCAGGCGGTCGAGGAAGCGGCGCAGGGTCGCCAGTTCGCGCGCGGCCGCGAGGTCGTCGCCGTCCGCGAGTTTCCCGCCGGCGCTCACGGTGAAGGGGCGTGCCTCCGCCACGGTCTCCAGGGCTCCGGGCCACGCCGCCTCGAGGTCGTCCCGGAAGGCTTCCACCCGTGCGGCGATCGCGCGGTCTCGATGGGATTCGGCGCTGCCGCGGAGCATCTGCCATGTGCGCAGGAGGGCGGAGTAGGCCTTCCGCGCCTCGTCCGTCCGGCCCTCCGCCTTGAGCTCCTTCAGGATCTCGAGATCCTTGAATGCGCTCGAGAGGGCGGAAGGCAGCCGGTCGTCGTCGACGGGGGGCA
>JAHFOZ010000254.1 GCA_023261405.1 Planctomycetota bacterium | reverse complement strand
CTTCACGGAGTCCTTGACGAAGGGGTAGATGACCTTCAGCCTGAAGTCGTCGCGCTGGGTGGGGAAATCGTCAAACCTCTTCGCCTCCATGAGCGCGACCTCGCCGCTCCCTGCCACCTGCACCCATCGGCGCTTCTGGTCCCCCGTCGCGGCCCCGAAGACCAGGGTGACCGGTTTCGAGCCCCCGTGCAGGTGGAACGACATCACCGCCTCGGGCTGGTCGAACCCCTGGATCTTCGGATCTCCCGGCGGCTGGTAGTCCTCCACCGCGAGCCCGACGAGGTCCCCCAGGAGCCGCGGAAGCTGATTCTGGTCCACCCGCTCCTTCCGCGGGAGCGTCATCGTCCATCCGCGGTCCGCAACCGTGTCGAGCTTCTCGAACGTGGACTCCTCGTACATCACCCGCGGCGGCTTCCCGGGCTCGCCCTTGATGTATTTCCTGCGCAGGTCCATCTTCACCACGCGGAAATGCTCCAGGCGCAGGAGCTGGCGCGAGCGCAGCTGCGGAAGCGTCTTATCGAGCGACTGGAAGGTCTCGATCGCCGCCCGATAGACCGCGGGATCGCCCTGCCTCTGGTAGTAGACGCTCGTCGTGTCGGTGGCAGGCGAATTCCCGAAGCGGAACGTCTCCGCGGAATCCGAGGTCCTGTACGTCACCGAGAGCCGCGGTTTATCGAGGCCGGTGAGGGCCGGCTGCGCCTGGGGATTGGAGGGTTCCAGCGCGGCCGCCTTCACGAACCGGTCGAGACACCACAGCATCTTCTGGACCGCATCCTGTTCGGCGGCGCGGTCGGCGGTCCCGACGATCTTCCACAGGGAGGTCTGCCCCTCCGTGACCCTCTCGAGGGCCACCCCCTCTTCCCCCGCGCGCGCGACCTCGATGCGCCCCACCCGCTCGGGCACGAGACCGTGGACCTTGTCCTCATGGGGCGAGACCACCGGGGGCTTGGGAGTGTACGCGAAATAGACGCCGAGGGCCGCGGCGAGAAGCACGGCGAAGACGAGGGTGAGCTTCGGGTTCATGCGACTACTTCCTTCGGATGAACCAGGCGAGCACGCCCAGCAGGATCCCGAAGGCCGGGAACCCCGCCCCCGTCACCCAGCGGAGCGTGGACACCTGCACCTCCGACATGTCCACGGGCCGAACCGCGACGGGCGGCACCGTGATCTCCAGGATCTTCCGGTCGGCCAGCCACCGGAAGTGGTTGGTGATGTACTGCACCTGGAGTTGCTGGAACATCCCCTTGTTGTACAGCACGCCGTTCGTGAAGGGAGCGGCCGAGCCCCAGACGATGAGCTTGGCCTTCTGGTCCTTCTGCCTCGCCTTCGTCGCGGGCTTTTCGACGACCACGACGAGCGACTGGGGGCCGGTGCGCTCATCCCCGTCCGCCACCGGGCGCCGGGTCCCCTCGAGCGGCCCCTTCTCCTCCCACGAGCCCGGCCCCGACCGCAACAGCGGAACGATGCTCCAGCCCTCGCCCGCCGGCTTGGAGACCGGGTCCACCGTGCAGCAGTCCGGGAGGCGGAACCCGAGGTTGACCATCGACCGGTTGATCTCGTGAAAGTTGAAGTCGGTCACCAGGAGATCCGTCATCCGCGGCGGGACGAAGTTCTGCGCGTCGTGGACGACGTTGTCGCCCACCCGCGCGCCGTACTCCTCGAGCAGCGTCTCGAGGCCCGTGCGTGCCTTGGGATGGACCGCCACGAGCATGCTCCCGCCGCGCTCCAGGTAGTCCCGGAAGAGGTCGAGCTCCTTCTGCACGAAGGGCTGCTTGGGCCCGAGGATCATGAGGACGTCGCAGTCGGGAGGCACGCTGTTGTATTCCACGGGGACCATCTTCCGGAAGTCGACCCCCTCGTTCATGGTCATGAACCGTTCGAGGACTCCCAGGCTGGTCGCATCGGCCGTGAGCAGTTCCTGATGGCCTCCCACCTCGTAGACGATGCGCTTGGCGGCGCCGCCCAGGTCGCGGATGGCCTGGATGAGGACCGGCTCCCCGCGGTAGCTCGTGACCTCGCCCGTGAGCGCGTTTCCCTCGAAGAGGCTGTAGATCTCGAGCGCCTTCTTGTTGGTGCGCTTGTCCGGATGGGTGATCAGGATGTACATCGTGGCGGGCGACACCATGCCGAAGTGCTGCATCACCGTCCGCACCTGGCCCGCCTCCTGCGTGGTGATGAAGTTCACCTTGATCCGGTCGGTGCGCTTGCGGAACTCCTCGAGGAGGTTGACCGTCCGGAGGAAGGCCGCGGGGAGGGACTTGTCCTCCACGGATCCCGGGTCGGCGTTCATCCAGATCTCGACGTCGTAGGTGAGGCCCTGGAGGAGGTCCTCCGCGATGCTGGAAAGCGTGTACGCCCCCACGCTGGTGCAGTCCCACCGCTTCGGCGATTTCAGGGCGATGAGATTCACCACCGCGAGGAGCGCCAGGAGCAGCAGGGACTGGGCGACGACGTTGATCCACACGGCCGCGCGGCGCCGCGCCCCCCAGTCCGCATTCGTTTCGGCGCTCATCTCCACCGCCTCGACTCGACCACCCGGGTCGTCAGGAAGAGGAAGAAGCCGGTCACGCTGAGGAGGTAGACGAGCTTCGAACTGTCCACGACGCCTTTGAGGAAGTCGCCGAAGTTGACGTTGAGGTCGAGCCCCTGGAGGAAGGGCCTCCAGGGAGAGGTCTCGGGCAGAAAGGCCCCCAGGATGGAGGCGATGAGGAGCACGAAGGAGGCCGCGAAGGTGAGGACGCCCGCGGTGATCTGGCTCGTGCAGAGGGCGGAGATGAACAGGCCGATCGCGTACATCACGCCGCCCACGAGGAGGATGCCGAAGTAGCCGCAGGCCACCGCCCCGACGTCCACGTGCCCGTAGCGGCGGGCGATGACGGCGAATCCCACCGTGAAGACGACGAGGTAGGCCAGGAGGATGAGCGCGGCGATGTACTTGGCCAGCACGAGCTGCGCGTCGGAGACCGGGGCGGTGAGGAGGGTCTCGAAGGTTCCCCGGGCCTTCTCCTCGGCCACCAGCCGCATCGTGACCAGGGCGCTCGAGAGGACCACGATGATCATGACCATCTGGAGGGTCGGCCGGTAGTCGAGGGGGAGGCGGCTGGAGGCGAACTCCTGCATGCCGTAGGCGAAGAAGAGGCCCGAGAGACCCAGGAGCACCGTGAGGATGATGTAGGCGAGGGGCGAGACGAAATAGACGCCGAGCTCGCGCCGGAGGAGGGCCAGGAAAACGCTCACGCGCCGCCCCCGCTCTCGCCCGTGATGAGCGTGAACGCCTCCTCGAGCGTGAGGCGCTCCCAGGCCAGCTCATGGACCTCCCAGCCTCCCGCGACGCAGGCGCGGAACAGGTCGGGGCGGATGTCCGCGCCCTCCTTCGCCTCGATGATGTACTGGTTCAGGTCCCCCTTCGCGGTCCAGAGGATCCCGCCCACGTTGGGGATCTTCTCGATGGCCTCCTTGACGGCGCGCCCGTCCCCCCGCGCCTCAAGGCGGACGCGGCCCGTGCGCATGAGGCGGTTGGCGATCTCCTCGGGCGTGCCCTGCTCGACGAGCTTCCCGCGGTTGAGGATGAGGACGCGCCGGCAGACCTTCTCCACTTCGGACAGGATGTGGCTCGAGAGGAGCACGGTGCACTCGCGGCCGAGGTCGCGGATGACGTCCCGCATATGGCGGACCTGCGCGGGGTCGAGCCCGACGGTGGGCTCGTCGAGGATGATGATTTCGGGGTGATGCACGATGGCGTCAGCGAGCCCGAGACGCTGCCGGAGACCGCGGGAGAGCTGGCCGACGATGGAGCGGCGGCGGTCGGCGAGGCCGCAGCGGTCGAGGACCTCGTCCAGCCGGCGCTGCCGGTCGGCGGCGGGAACCCGCTTGATCTTCGCGCGGTACCGCAGGTATTCCTCCACGCGCATCTCGGGGTAGAGAGGATTGCTCTCCGGAAGGTAGCCCACGCGGCGCCGGACCTCCATGGATTTCCGGACGACGTCGAACCCGGCCACCGATGCGCGGCCGCTCGTGGGGGCGATGAACGAGGTGAGGATGCGCATCGTGGTGGACTTGCCCGCCCCGTTGGGCCCCAGGAATCCCACGACCTCCCCCTTCTCCACCCTGAAGCTGATCCCGTCCACGGCGGTGACGCCGGGGTAGGTCTTGGTGAGGTCGGTGACGTCGATCATGAGCCGCTATCTAGACGCGAAATGGGATCATGAACCGGAAGGGGCGGGCGCCTGGCCATGAAGTCGTCCTTTCGCCCCCCGGGACGGACGGGATGCCCGGGGTGCCCTTCCCGCCCTGAAGGGCTCCAGTATTGCGGGGACGTGCGCGGGTGTCAAGCCGTGTTAGCGGAATCGCGCCGCAAATTCGTCAAAACCGCGTGTTAACGAATGTGCGGCGCTGGAACGTTAACGCTCACTTGGTCTTGAAGTCGGCGTCGATGATCTTCTCGTCGCCGGGGTCCTTGCCGCCGGGCTTCGGGGGGGCGGCCTGGGGGGGCGGCGGCGCGCCTCCGGCGTCCTTCTGCTGCTTGGCCGCGTCCTCGTAGAGCATCTTCGAGAACTCGTGGGAGGCCTTGGTGAGCTCCTCCATGGCCCGCTTGATCTCCTGGGCGTCCTCGCCCTCCCGGACCTTCTTTATCTTCTCGAGCGCCTTTTCGATCTTTTCCTTGTCGCCGGCGCTGATCTTCTCGGCGTAGTCCTTGAGCATCTTCTCGGAGGAGTACACCATGTGCTCGGCCTGGTTCCGGGCCTCGGCCAGCTCCTTGCGCTGCTTGTCCTTGTCCGCGTTCTGCTCCGAATCCTTCACCATCTTCTCGATCTCCTTCTCGGAGAGACCGGTGGAGGCGGTGATCCGGATCTGGTGCGACTTCTGCGTCCCGAGGTCCTTGGCCGAGACGTTGAGGATGCCGCTCTCGTCGAGATCGTACGTGACCTCGATCTGGGGCACGCCGCGCGGGGCGGGCGGGATGTCCTTGAGGTCGAAGTTGCCCAGCTTGCGGTTGTCCTCGGCCATGGGACGCTCTCCCTGGTAGACCTTGATCGTCACGGCCGGCTGGTTGTCCTCGGCCGTCGAGAAGACCTGGGACTTCTTGGTGGGCACCGCGGAGTTCCGCGTGACGAGCGGGACCATGACGCCACCCTCGACCTTGATGCCCAGCGTCAGGGGGGTGACGTCGAGGAGGAGCACGTCCTTCACCTCGCCGGCCAGGACGCCCGCCTGGATCGCGGCGCCCACGGCGACCACCTCGTCGGGGTTCACGCTCCGGTTGGGCTCGCGACCGAAGAAATCCTTCACCAGGGAGATGACCTTGGGGATGCGCGTCGAGCCGCCCACCAGGACCACTTCGTCGATGTCCTTCGCCTTGAGCTTGGCATCCTGGAGCGCGCTCTCGCAGGGCTTGAGCGAGGACTCCAGGAGGTCCCCCACGAGCTGCTCCAGCTTCGAACGCGAGAGGCGCTGGGTGAGGTGGATGGGCGAGCGGCTCGCGTCCTGCGCGAGGAAGGGGAGGTTGATCTCGGTCTCCACCATGCTCGAGAGCTCGCACTTGGCCTTCTCGCAGGCCTCGCGGAGGCGCTGGAGGGCCATGGGGTCCTTGCGGAGGTCGAGGCCGCTCTGCTTCTGGAACTCGGCCGCGACGAACTCGATGAGGCGCAGGTCGAAGTCGTCCCCGCCGAGGTGGGTGTTGCCGTTGGTGGAGAGGACCTGGATCACCTCGTTGTCCACCTCGAGGATCGAGACGTCGAAGGTGCCGCCGCCCAGGTCGTAGACGGCGATCTTCCGCACGCCGCGCTTCCGGTCCATGCCGAAGGCGAGGGCCGCTGCGGTGGGCTCGTTGAAGACGCGCTTGACGTCGAAGCCGGCGATGCGGCCCGCCTCCTTGGTGGCCTGGCGCTGCGAGTCGTTGAAGTACGCCGGGCAGGTGATGACCGCCGCCTCCACCTTCTCCCCGAGGTAGGTCTCGGCGGTCTCCTTGAGGTCGGTGAGGACCATCGCGGAAATCTCCTGGGGCGTGTAGACCTTCTCGCGGATCTTCACGCGCGCCGGGTCTTCAGGTCCGCCCACGACCTCGTAAGGCAGCATCTTCTCTTCCTGCCCCACCTCCCCGCGGCGGCGGCCCATGAAGCGCTTGATCGAGTACACCGTGTTCCGCGGATTCACGATGGCCTGGCGGCGCGCCAGCTGCCCCACCAGCCGCTCCCCAGATTCCGGGAATCCCACGACCGACGGGGTGAGGTTGGAGCCGTGCTTGTTGGGAATGACCTTGACGTCCTTCCCTTCCATGACGGCGACGACCGAATTGGTCGTGCCCAGGTCGATGCCGACGATCTTTGCCATCTAGCCTCCAATGAGCGGCACGCTTCAAACAGCAAACCCGATGCCACGTCGCGCCCTGCCCGGAGACACAACCCGCTGACTCCCAAGCTCTTGGGTTGGAGACGTTCCGCCTGAACCAGGTTGTGTCAGGTTGGCATAGTGAAGCCCTGTCACGATGGCATAAATGGATTCGATCCATTGACCAGAGGCCCATCCCTCCGGGAGCGAATCCTGGGCCCGGGACCCCGGCGCGCCAAGGTGTCACGCAGGGCCACCGGGGCTCCCCGTGACAAGGCGGACCTTCCCGCGCCGAATGATGCGGGCCACGACCCGATTCCTGACGAAACTTACTTGTGGTGAGCCCGCATTGATTCGGAAGGAATCAATAGTCGAACCACTGCTGAGACCATGTTTTCCAATCGCCTCTGGATCGTCAAGCTGGCCCTTGCCCTGGGTCTCTTCCTGCTCGTCTGCCGCCTCTGCGCACAGGAGCTCAGCGCGATCCACCCGGACTCGGACTGGGTGGCGCTCCCTCCCCCCGATGCCGTGGGGAAGACGGTGTTCCTCTTCGCCCGGAGGGTGCGCGCGCATACCCCGGACGGATTCATCGTCGATCATTCCATGGGGCCCTACCGCATTGTCAGCGCCACGCGGCCTGAATCGGGCGAACGCGTCTCCGTGCGCGCCAGAATCCTGGGACCCCGCCTCCTCCAGGCCGAGGCCTGGCAGTCGAACGAAGGCCACGCCTTGAAGCGGCCGCTCAATTATGTCCTCTCGGTCCTCGTCGTGATCGTCGTGCTGTGGATGTTCCGCGGCCTCTTCCGCGTGCCGATCCGAGAGGGACTGTTCCGGAGCCGGTACTGAGATGCCCGACCTCTTCACGCACTTTGTCGCCGCACGCGTGCCGGGCGCCTTCATGCCCGATCGCCGCGTCCAGGCCCTCTTCATCGTGGGCACGTTCCTGCCGGACCTCGTCTCGAAGGGCCTGTACTGGGTCACCTGGTCCCCCGTGAACTTCATGGCGCCCTCGCACTCGATCGTCCCCGCGGCGCTCTTCTGCTACGCGGGGGCCCTCCTCCTGGAGCAGCGCTGGAGGGAGCGCGCCTTCGCGGCCCTCTACGGAGGCAGCCTGCTCCACATCGCGGTGGACCTGATCAAGGACAACCTGGGCTCGGGATCCGCCTGTCTCCTCTACCCCTTCTCCACGGTCGGCACCGAATTCGCGTGGATCGATCCGGAGAACTTCGTCCTCCTCATCCCCATCGATGCGGCGATCCTGGCCCTGGTGTGGCTCTATGAACGGAAGAAGGCGGTCCAAGTTCATGTTCAGCAATAGGGGATTCGGTTGGAAGCTCTCG
>JAHFOZ010000627.1 GCA_023261405.1 Planctomycetota bacterium | reverse complement strand
TCCGCCCCCGCATCCTCGTGGTCCAGACCGGTACCACCGTAAAGTTCCCCAACGGCGACGACCTCTTCCACAGCGTCTTCTCCTTCTCCAAGGCCAAGCGGCTCAACCTCGGGCGCTACCCCAAGGGGGATTCCAAGGAAGAGACCTTCGAGACCCGCGGCCGCGTGGACCTCTTCTGCGATATCCACAAGCACATGCGCGGATTCATCCACATCGTGGACAACCCGCACTTTGCCCTCTGCAAGGAGGACGGCACTTACTCCATCGCCGGCGTTCCTCCCGGTAAGTACACCCTCGTCGTGTGGAAGGAGTTCTTCGACGAGGTGCGGCTGCCCGTCGAGGTGAAGGCCGACGGCGCGAAGGTGGACGTGTCGCTCGCGAAACTCGAGGAGCGCCCGGCCGGCCGCGAGCTGGTCGCGGGCTGCTGCTCCGCCCGGTGAAGTTTCGCGCCCGGCTCTTCCTCGCCATCCTCCTTCCCGCCGTGGTCCTCGTCTCCGTGGCGGTCGCCGTGGCCGTGATCGACATCCGCGGCCGCGCGGAGACCGCCGCCCGGGAAGAGCTGGGCCGGACCCGCGAGGCCTTCGAGGGCGCGCTCCGCGAGACCTTCGACAGCCTCCGCCGCCAGAGCGGACCTTTCGGTGGAACCCCCTTCACGGCCGCCATCTCCGAGTGCGTCGCGTCCGGCGAGACGGGTCCCGTGAAGGAACTCATGGGGAACGAGTTCCAGTATCTCGGGTTCACGCCCGACCTCTACGAGCTGCGCGACCGCAAGGGACGCCTGCTCATCCGCCGCTCCGCCCTTCATGAGTGCGCGAAGGACTGCGTCCACCCCTTCCAGAAATGGATCGCCGACCGGGACGAGGCCCTCACGGAGTTTGACGGCGAGCCGTTCTTGGCTCTCCGGATCGAGCATGACCACGGCTACTTCGTCTTCGGCAGCCACCTCCGTCGCACGCTGGACAACCTCTCCCTCAAGTACTTCAAGATCGGGGTCGTGCTCACGGGCGGCGGCCGGGCCGTCTATTCCTCCGTGCCGGCATGGACCCCGGGCGCCGGGACCGAAGGGGACGTCGTGCTGGGAGGCGCCCGCTATCGTGCCAGCAGCGCCCGGCCCGAGAAGTCCGAGCTGGACCTCGTGGTCCTCCTGCGCCCGATGACCGACGTGGAGCGGCTCCAGGGGAGGGCGCTCCTTCTGGGCGCCGCCGGCGTGGCCCTGGCCGTCGTTGTCGCCGGCCTCGTCAGCTTCGCGGTCGCGGGCGGGATCTCGAAGCCCGTGGAGGCGCTCGTGGAAGCCACGCATCGCGTCGGGGCGGGGGACTATGCGGCGCAGGTCGCCGTTTCGGGACAGGACGAGATGGCGCGGCTCGCGCGCGCCTTCAATGACATGACCGAGGGGCTCCGCAAGCGCCGCGACATCATGGAGAAGACCCTTTCCCGCGACGTGGCGGACGAGCTCATGAAGGGGACGGAACTCGGGGGCGAGCGGAGGGAGGTCACGATCGTCTTCCTCGACGTACGCGGGTTCACGAGCGGGACCCAGGGCGTCGATCCCGTCGAGGTCGTCTCGATGCTGAACGACATGATGCACCGCCTGGCCCGCGCCATCGACCGGAACGGCGGCAACGTCAACAAGTTCCTCGGCGACGGTCTCATGGCGATGTTCGGCGCGCCCAAGCCGCTCGAGGATCACGCGTTCTGCGCCGTCCGGGCGTCGGTCGAGATCCAGAAGGAAATGGCCGAGTGGAATGCCGCGCGAACCGCGCGCGGGCTCCCGAACTTCCACACCGGCATCGGGGTCAACACGGGCGCCGTCGTCGGCGGCCGGGTGGGTTCCCGCGACCGGCTGGAGTACACGCTCATCGGCGAGGAGGTCAACCTGACCTCGCGGATCTGCGGGAAGGCCGCGCCACGACAGGTCCTGATCACGAAGCAGACGCACGACCGCGTCCAGGGGCGGGTGAAGGCGCGGGCCCTGGAACCCGTGGTGGTGAAGGGGCTGTCCTACCCGATCGCCGTCTTCGAGGTGGAAGCATGCTGAGCCTGGCGATGTTCCTGGGTCTGGCGGCCGCGCCTCTGCAGCAGGAGGAGCCGCAGGACCTCCTCGAGTGGGCCAGGAAGCTCGACGCGCTGGGCCTCACCTGGTCCTGGGGCGGCTTCTCGTTCGAGGTCGAGGGCCAGCTTGATTTCGAGGTCTTCGTCTTCAACGACGAGGCCCCCGGCGTGCAAGTGGAGGACTCGGCCCTCCGCTCCGGCAAGTACGATCGGACCGACACCGTGAACAGCCCGGAAACCGCCTTCCGCCTCCAGCTCTTCCTCGACGGCTTCTATC
>JAHFOZ010000626.1 GCA_023261405.1 Planctomycetota bacterium | reverse complement strand
GTCCCGGTGCACGAGGTAGAGCCGCCCATCCCAGCAGGACACCCAGGCGCACTCCCCGTCGGGATGGAGGGCGAAGTCGCTGACGGCGTCGGGAAATTCCCAGGCCGTCCTCCACACACCCCGGGCGACGTCGAACTCGAAGATGGCCCGCCCCCCCTCGTCCGTGGGCAGCCAGGCCGATCCGGCCATGCCGCGGGCAAACCAGCTCATCGGAACGGCCCACACCGTCCTTCCCTTCCGATCCGGATGCACCTCGAAGAGGCCTTCCCGGGGGAATTCGACGCGCGTCGTTTCCGTTCCGGGAGCCTTCACGATCCGCATCCATCCGCGCTGATGCGGCACGAAGGGGATCACGCGGTAGGGGGGATCCCACTTCCCGATGGCGGGCGCGCGGCGGACCCACAGCCATCCCCCGTACTCGGCCGCGACGACCGTGGAACCATCGGGACTCGGGGCCACCGACGACGCGACGCGGAACGGGACGGCGGCGTCCGGGCGCATGTTGAATCGGCCGGCAAGTTCCGGGAAATCCAGGGCCGGCTCAGGGAGACCGGCCACCCTGGGCGGATCGCCGGAGGGGGTGAACCTCCAGAGTTCCGCCCCGCTCGAAGCCTCCGTCACCATCACGAGGGGGGGCGGAGGCCGGAGCGCCTTCTGCGTCTCGGGGTCCGAGGTGCTCGCATCGGGGACGATGTACCCGAAGGCGGCCGTCCGGCCATCCGCGGCGGCGGCCATCCGAAAGGGGCGTTCATGCTTCATGGGGAATTTCAGGCGCTGGCCGTCCCCGATCAATCGGATCGATCCGTTATGCCCGCGGACCGTGATCACCGAATCTCCCGTGCGCACGACGAGGTCGCCGAGCAGGCTTTTGAGCCAGCCGGTCCGCCAGTCTCCCGCGCCGTACCGCAGCCAGCCCCGGTCGCCCTGCGAATCCTCGAGCACGGTCTCCTCGTCCTTCCCGCCCCCGAAGAGGGAGATCGTGGGGAAGGGAGCCGTGACGCGGGAGTAGGCCAGCCCCACGGCGAAGGCCTGTTCCTGGTCGAGGGCCGCCACCTGGAACGGCGCCCATGGGGCGATGTTCCGTCCGGAAATCACTTCGCCCTCGCTCGAAAGGAGCCAGAAGTTCCGGTCCTGTCGGAAGGCGAGCGTCGTCACGGCGACGAAGCGGCCGCTGTCGCTCACATCAACGGCGGAAACCGCCTGGGGGGCCGTGAACCGCCCTTGCTCCAGGAGGTCCGGGACGCGGCTCGAGGCGCACCCTCCCCCGGGGATCAGGAGTGCCGCGACGAGCCCCACGACGGCTGGCGCCCGCATCAGTCCCTCCTGGCCTTCCCCTTGATCCCCGGCCCGGGAGCAGCGCCGTTCAGCGGCGGCGACCCCCCTGATCCTGTCCCCCTGGCGCGCGCTTCAGGAGCCGCGGGGCGGGAGCCCTTCGCCGCAGCGGACAGGATGGCCCGGGCCTGCGCGTTTCACTTCCCGGGGATCATGGCCTGTGCCTGCTTGGCGTAGTAGCCGTCGGGATGTTTCTTCAGGAAGGCCTCGACGAGTTTGGCGAAGCGCGGGTCCTTGCGCAGTTCCGCCGGCCGCGACGCCAGCTTCTGATACTCGCGGCCCGCAGCGTAGGCCTTGTCCTTCTTGAGCTCCGACGCCTGCTCCTGGTACGGCTTGGCGGCATCGCCCGTATAGTTCGACGCCATGCCGCCGGCGAGATCCGCAGCCGCGCAGACATCCCCCTCGTCCCGCAGCCTGGCGATCTCCGCGTCGACCGCCCCCTTCCAGGCCTCGATGACCGCCAGGCTGGCCTTGGCCGCCTCTGCGGTCTTCTCGTCCTTGTCCCCCGTCAGCTTCTCGAGGGCCTTCGCCCCGGTGTCGAGTTTCCCCGCGGCGATGGATTCCTCGATCCGGGCGACCTTGGCCACCGTGGAGGGCGGCGCGAAACCGGGGAGAGGCTTCCCCGACTCCTCCTGCAACATCTGCTTCACTTTGTCGATGATGGCATCGGCCCAGATCTGGTAGCCCTTCTCGTTCGGATGGAGGAAATCCGGCATGATGTCCTTGGGCAGGGTCTGGTCCGGGGCCAGGAATTTGGCGCCGATATCGAGATAGGCGACCCGCCCCGTATCCGCGAAGGTTGCGAACTTGGCGATGAGCTTGTTGACCTCGTCGTTCTTCGCGCGTCCAGCGTCGGGCTTCTCGCTCCGGGGAAAGATGCCCAGGAGGAGGACCTTGCTCCGCGGCGAGCGCTCGTGGATGTCCGTCAGGATCGTCTTGATGCCCGCCGCCACGTCAGCGGCCGGGTCGCCGTTGTTGGTGCCGATCATCAGCACCGC
>JAHFOZ010000253.1 GCA_023261405.1 Planctomycetota bacterium | reverse complement strand
GGCGAACTGGTCGGGGTTCTCGGACGCGGAGAGCGGGATCGTCGGGTACGAGTGGGCGATCGGGACGACGGCGGGCGGGACGCAGGTCCAGGGCTTTGTCTCCGTGGGACTGACGACGTCCGCGTCGAACGGCTCCCTCGTCCTCGCGAACGGAGCGACCTACTTCGTCACGGTGCGCGCGACGAACGGGGCCGGGCTCCAGGTCGCGCCGTCGAGCGACGGTGTGCTGATCGACTCCACGCCGCCCATCGGCGGGACGGTGAACGACGGGGCGGGGGCGGACATCGACGTGCAGTCGTCGGTCACGACGATCTTCGCGAACTGGTTCGGATTTTCCGATCCTCAGACGGGAATCACGGGCTACGAGTGGGCGCTGGGCACGGCGGCGGGGACGGCGGACCTCATGCCGTTCACGCCGGTGGGGCTCGCCACGAGCGCCTCGACGAGCGCGGCGAACCTGGTCCTCTCGCTCCCGATCGGGGGCACCGTGTTCGCGAGCGTGCGGGCCACGAACGGCGCGGGGGCGCAGACGAGCGTCCCGAGCGACGGCGTCACGTTGACCACGGCGGATGGCTCGCCTCCCTCGCCGCCGCCCGGGTTCCTGGCCTTCGGGGCGGACGCGAGCGCGATCCTGGAGTGGGTGGCCAGCGCGTCCGGGGACACGGCATTCTACCGGGCGTGGCACAAGCCGGTCGGATCCCCCTGGACGGCGGCGACGCTGGCAGACGGCTTGGCGGGCACGAGCGCGACGATCCCGGGTCTCGTGAACGGCACGACCTATGACTTCCTCCTCAAGGCGGTGGATGCGAGCGGCAACGAGTCGACGGGGCTCTTCGCCGCGGCCACCCCCCAGCCGGCCATCCGCATCCAGGGGGTGGGCGGCTCGTTCCTCACGGTGCAGGCGGCGATCAACGCGGCGGCGTCCGGCCAGACGGTCCTGCTCGGCCCAGGCACCTTCATCGGCGACCTCACGCTGAACCCGGGGGTCTCCCTCGCGGGGACGGACCCGAAGCACACGGTGATCCAGGGGAGCGGCGCGGGCGACGTCATCACGGTCGCCGGCGTGAACGGCACCGACCCCCTGTCGACGATCTCGGACCTCACGGTGCAGACGGGCGTCACGGGGATCGCCGGGGGATCCGCGAACCTGCGCCTCCTCCGGGTGCTCATCCACCACATGACCGGGAGCGGCGTGACGGCCGGGGCGGCGGGGCAACTCGAGGTGGTGAACGGCACGATCATGAGCAACGGGGCGGCGGGGATCAGCTCGTTGGCGACGACGGTGGTGCGCAACACGGTGGTGGGGAAGAACGGGGGGGTCGGCATCGACGTCCCCGCGGTCTCGACCGTGACGTACACGATCTCCTACCTGAACGCGCTGGGGAACTTCGCGGCGGGCGTGGGCGGCGCGGGCAACGGCGCGGCGGCGGCGGTCTTCACGGACGAGACCGCGTTCGTCTACACGGAGCAGCCCTCGTCGCCCACGATCGACGCGGGGGACCCGCTGGACGCCTTCGCCGGAGAGCCCGCGCCCAACGGGAGCCGGATCAACCAGGGGGCGTTCGGGAACACGCCCTGGGCGGCCGTGAGTCCGGCCCCGGCCCCGCCGCCCGCGGCAGGCGGGGGGGGAGGAGGCGGCGGGGGCTGCGGGGCCACAGGTCTCGAGTTCCTGGCGCTGGCGCTCGCCCTCCGGCTCATCTCCCGGCGCCGGGTCAATTCCTGACCTGGAGCTTCTCCAGCGATCGGTCAGGGCTTCGGGAGGTTCTTCCTGCACTCGTCCATCAGGGAACCGAGCTCGTGCTGAAGGTGGTCCCAGAGAAAGACCGCCTTCTCGAAGTCGGCGAGCGCCTTCGCATAGTCCTTCCGCGCGAGGTGGACGCGGCCGCGGACCGGCCAGAGGGTGGCGTCGGCGGGCGCGAGCCGGAGCGCCTCGTCGGCAAGCTTCAGCGCCGCATCCAGGTCGCCGCGGTGGATCTTGGCGTGGGAGAGTCCGGCGTAGGTCCAGGGATCCTGCGATCCCAGCTCGAGCGCCCGATTGAAGTCGGACTCCGCATCCTCCCAGCGGCCCGCGGCCGCGCGCGCACTGCCCCGCCGGTGATGCCAGGAAGGCTGGCCGGCGAGGAGTTCGATCGCCTTGTCGTAGTCGGGGAGTGAAGGGGGGATGTTCCCGGCGTCCGAGCGCAGCCGGGCGCGCACGTAGTAGAAGACCGCGAAGCCGGGCTTCCGCCGGATCAGCTCGTCCAGGATGCGCACGGTATCGCTGTCCCCGAGCTTGACCCGGCCGTTGAGGTAGAGCCAGATTCCCTCTTCGTCGGGATCGATCTCCAGGCTCTGCTCGAGGTCTTCGAGGGCTCCCTTGGCGTCGCCCAGCTGGGTCCTCCCCTCTGCGCGGAGCAGCCAGGCGTTCACATGGTTGGGGTTCAGGTCGATGGCGCGGGTGCAGTCCTCCACGGCCCTGGCCCAGTTCCCCACCCTTCCGGCGGCGCGGCCGCGGACCGTGTAGCTGTAGGGGTTCTTCGGGTCGAGCTCGATGACCTTGTCGATGTCCTTCAGCGCGCCGGTGACGTCGAGCAGGGTCCCGCGGGCCATGGCCCTCAGGAGGTAGGCCTTCGAAGAGCGGGGGTCGAGGCGGACCGCCCGGTCGGCGTCCTTGAGCGTCTCCCCCCACTTCCCGAGCCGCGACTGCGTCCACGCGCGCATGAGGTGGGCGCGGGAGTCGTGCGGGAGGACGTCATCGATCAGGGTGCTCGTCGTGGCGAGGGCCGCGTCGTACTTCCCCTGGGCGTGCTGAGCGGCGGCCTTGAGGATCCAGAGCCGGTCCTCGGTGCGCACCTCCTCGATGAGGCGGTCGAAGGCCTGCTCGGCCTCCGCGTAGCGCCCTTCCGACATCGAGATCGTGGCCGCCATGCAGCGTTCCTCGAGGCCCGCGCCGGGCTTGAGCCCCGCGAGTCGCGCGTGCGTCCGGAAGCTCTCGAGCGCGGCCTCTCTTGAAGGGCCCTCGCGCTTCCGCCGGGCGTCCGTGGTCTCGGAGATCACCCAGACGGAGCCCCGCGCGGCGAGGCTGAGCATGACCTCCTCGGCGAAGACCTCGAGCCAGCACAGGCCGCGCCGGCGCCAGGCGTCGGCGAGCGAGGGGTCGAGCGCCACGGCGCGGTCGAAGGACTCGATCGCCTCCTTCCAGCGGCCCTGCGCCTCGCGGATCTCGCCGAGGATGGCATGGCTCGCGGCGAGGTTCGGGTGTTTCGCGAGCGCGGAGTCCGCGATCGCGGAAGCCTTCTCGAAGAGCTCCTCCCACTGCTCGCGGCGGGAGGCGCGCATGCGGAGGAGGGCCTTGGCCTCCTTGATGTGGCCCGAGGCGGCGCGGGCCAGCTCGCCGGCGGCGGCCGCGTGTTTCTGCTCGTCCAGGGCGCGGTCGCAGTCGTCCTTGAGCCGCTCGGCGCGCGGATCCCCCGGCCTGATGGCGAGGTATTTCCCCAGGGCCGTGAGCGCCCCGGGCCAATCCTTGCGTCCGTGGAGCTCCTCCGAGTTCCGGAGGAGGGCGGCGGCGGTGGCCCGGATGTGGACCGCGTCGGCCACGAAGACGCCGAGCGCGGCGACCGCGATGAGCACCGCGGCGGCGATCGCCGCCGAGAGCCCCACGTTTTTCAGGAGGCGCTTCTTCGCCCGGTAGGCCATGCCGGCGGGGCGCGCGGCGATGGGCTCGCCATCCAGGAAGCGCTGGAGGTCGTCGGCCAGCTCGCGGGCCGAGGCGTAGCGGCGCCCGCGTTCCTTCTCCAGACACTTCGCGGCGATTGTCTCGAGGTCCTCGTCGATGCGGGGGTCCGCCTCGCGGAGCGGCCGCGGCTCCTCGTCGACGACGCGTCGGAGGATTTCGTAGACCTCGGAGGCCTCGAAAGGGGGGCGGCCGGCGAGGAGTTCGTAGAGCGTGGCGCCGAGCGAGTAGACGTCGCTCCGGGCGTCCACCTCGCCCAGGCGGCCGCGCGCCTGCTCGGGGGGCATGTAGGCGGGCGTGCCCAGGATGGTGCCCGAGATCGAGAGGGAGGTGCCGACCGCGGCCTGCTTGGCGAGGCCGAAGTCCATGACGAAGACGCGCGGCTCGGAGGCGCGGGTCTCGACCATGATGTTGTGGGGCTTGAGGTCGCGGTGGACCACGCCCTGCTCGTGGGCGTAGTGGACGGCGCGCGCGGCGTCCCGGAGCACGGCCGCGAGGCGGCGCCGGTCGGCGCGGGGGAAGGAGGCGAGGGTCTGTCCCTCGACGAGCTGCATGGCGAGGTAGGGCTGGCCGGCCTCCTCGCCCACGTCGAAGACGGCGGCGATGTTGGGATGGGAGAGCCGGGCGGCGGTCTGCGCCTCGCGCTGGAAGCGCGCGATCTCGTCGGGGTCGCGGCCCTTGAGGAGCTTGAGGGCGACCCAGCGGGCGAGTTCGCGGTCCCACGCGCGCCAGACCTCGCCCATGCCGCCGGCGCCGAGGCGGTCGACGCGGACGTACTTGCCCGCGAGGTTCCCTTTGTCCTCGAGCGCGCGGGTGACCTCGGGGGGGAGCGCGGGGGCGGCGGGGGCCGAGGTCGTGCCCTTGCCCGCCGGCGTGGCGCGGATGGTCTGCTGGTACTGCTCGAGGGTGAGGTAGCCCTTCTCGTGGAGGAGCGAGGCGAGGCGGGGGGGCGGGGAGGCGCCGCGGGCGACGCGCTCGGCGATGAGGGCGAGGCACTCGTCGACGTGCTCTTTCCGTACGAGCCCCTGCTCCACGAGGAGGCGGCCGAAGAGGGTCTCGGACTCGGGGGAGGCGGGCTCGCCCATGTGTCAGGATTATATAGTCCCCGACGCACCGATGGGCGGCCGCCCCAACGACAAACGCGCGAGCGCGGCCTGCTGGATCTGCGGCGTGAGCGCCAGGACGCTGAAGGCCAGCGCCTCGCGCCATAGGCGCTGCGCCGGGTGCGGGATCACGTTTCCCCGCCCCGCCGCCGCCAGCACCGCCGCATGCGCCGCCCGCCCGGCCAGCTCGATCGCCCAGGCGCGGGCCTCCAGACCCTGCTCCACGTCCTCCTTCTCGTCCATCGCCCGGTAGGCGGCTTCGCGGCAGCGATCGAGCTCCCCCTCCAGCCGTGCGGCGGCCGCGGCCATGCCCGCGTCCCCCCGCCGTCCGGCTTCCTCCCGCACGGCGTCGATCCCCGCCTGCGCGCATCCGAGCGCGAGCGGCGACTGGAGGGCGATCGCGAACCGGTCGTTCTCGCGGATCCAGGAGGCCGGGTGGATATCCACGACGTCCTCCTCGGGCACGAAGAGCCCCTTCACCTCCACCATCACCGTCTGCGTGACCGCCATCGCGAGGAGGTCCAGGGGAGGCGAGGCATGCAGATGCCCCGACTCCGCCAAGCCGTGGGTCACGAAGATCGTGCGGCCGTCGGGGAGCGTGCCGGCGCTGACGCAGGTCTCGAAGAT
This sequence comes from Planctomycetota bacterium, assembly GCA_023261405.1. GTDB lineage: Bacteria > Planctomycetota > MHYJ01 > MHYJ01 > JACPRB01 > JACQFK01. The sequence goes on along the minus strand of JAHFOZ010000253.1, from coordinate 2,257 downwards.
CCCCCAGCCGGTCACCCACGAAAGCGTGCCGTCCAGGCGATACCCGCCCGGCGCGGGAGCCGCCGTCAGCGCCGGAGGGCCGGCGCGTCGAAGGTGGGAGAAGGCGATCCCCGAGCGGAGCTCCCCTCGCGCCAGCTTCGGGAGGAGCCGGGCCTTGAGCGCGGCGTTGGCGCCCCGCGCGACGAGGCCGCAGGCGCTCTGGTGCTGGCTCTCCAGGAACGCGAGCGCGCCGCTGCAGCGCGCCGACTCCTCCTGGAAGCGGCGGAAGGCGACGGGCTCCAGCCCCTTCCCCCCGAACTCGACGGGCACCCTCAGCCCGAGCAGCCCCAGGCGCCCCATCTCGTCCAGCGCCTCCCGGAGCGCCGCGACATCCCGGTCGATCTCGCCCGCGCGGGGCCGGATCCGGTCGTGGAGGAAGGCATGCGCTTCAATCCGGGGCGGGGACATGGCGGGGACCATTATACGGGGCCGCCATTCATTTCGCCCGCGCCGGAGGGGCGTCGGCTACCATGCACGGCGAGGAGGAAGAGCCATGGCGGACAAGGTCGCGATCGTGACGGGGGCCGGGACTGGCATCGGCAGGGCCTCCGCGCTCGCGCTCCTGGGAGACGGATTTCGCGTCGGCCTCGTCGGCCGCCGGAAGGAACCGCTCGAGAGTACGGCCGCCGACTCGGGTGCGCGCGATCGGGCACTTGTGCTCCCGGCCGACGTCACGCGTCCCGGCGACGTCAAGGCCGCGTTCGCCCGCGTGAAGGACGCCTGGGGCCGGCTCGACGTGCTCTTCAACAACGCCGGGACGGCCGCCCCGGCCGTCCCCATGGAGGACCTCAGCTTCGAGCAGTGGAAGGCGGTGGTGGACGTGAACCTCAGCGGCCTCTTCCTCTGCTCGCAGGAGGCGATCCGCCTGATGAAGGCCCAGGCGCCGCGCGGCGGCCGCATCATCAACAACGGCTCGATCTCCGCCCACACGCCGCGGCCCAACTCCGCCCCGTACACCGCGACCAAGCACGCCGTCACGGGCCTCACGAAGAGCATCTCGCTCGACGGGCGCGCGCACGACATCGCCTGCAGCCAGATCGACATCGGCAACGCGGCCACCGAGATGACCGAGCGGATGAGCCTCGGAGTGCCCCAGGCGGACGGGAGCACCCGGGTCGAGCCGCGCATGGACGTGGCCCACGTGGGGTCCGCCGTGCTCTTCATGGCGAGGCTGCCGCTCGACGCCAACGTGCTCTTCATGACCCTCATGGCGAACGGGATGCCGTTCGTCGGCAGGGGATGATCGGAACCCGCCGCCTCCCGCCGGTGTTCCACTGGGGAGCCTCCCGATGAAACTGCCGGCCGCCGCCCTCGCGATCCTGCTCGCCGGGGCGACCCCGCAGGAACCGCGTCCCAACGTCATCTTCATCCTCGCGGACGACCTCGGGGCCGGGGACCTGGGCGGCGGCGCGGCGCCCCGACTCGACCGCATGGCCGCCGAGGGGACGCGCTTCACGAAGTACTACAGCGCGTCGCCCATCTGCTCGCCCTCGCGGACCGGGCTCCTCACCGGGACCTTCCCCGGCCGTTGGCGCATCACGAGCTACCTCCAGACCCGGAAGGGAAATCGCGCCTGCGGGCAGGCCGATTTCCTCGATCCCGCCGCCCCGTCCCTCCCGCGTATCCTCAAGGGGGCGGGATACGCCACCGCCCATTTCGGCAAGTGGCACCTGGGCGGCGGGCGCGACGTCGCCGATCCGCCCAAGTTCGCCGCCTACGGATACGACGAGCACGCCGGCACCTTGGAGAGCCCGGAGCCCCACCCGGATCTCACCGCCACAGACTGGATCTGGTCGGACAAGGACAAGGTCAAGCGCTGGGAGCGGACCGCCTTCTTCGTCGACCAGACGCTCGACTTCCTCAAGCGCCACAAGGACAGGCCCTGCTTCGTCAACCTCTGGCCCGACGACCCCCACACCCCGTGGGTGCCCGTCGCGGACGCCCCGAAGGGGGCCACGCCCGCGAACCTGCGCGGCGTGATCGCGGAGCTCGATCGGCAGGTCGGTCGCCTCCTCGACGGCCTCCGCGAGCTCGGCCTCGATGAGCGCACGCTGGTCCTCTTCGCGAGCGACAACGGGCCGCTGCCGACCTTCAAAGGCGAGCGTTGCGGCGGCCTCCGCGGGAGCAAGCTCAGCCTTTACGAGGGCGGCATCCGCCTGCCGCTGATCGCCCGCTGGCCCGGCCGCGTCCCCGCCGGCCGCGTGGACGAGGGGACCGT
>JAHFOZ010000252.1 GCA_023261405.1 Planctomycetota bacterium | reverse complement strand
GAGCGCGATGAGCGCCTGGATGGGCCCGAACGCCGAGGGGGTGACGGCCTCGGCGGTCGGGGCGGGAAGGAGGAGCGCGAGCAGGGCCGCGCCGCCGAGCCAGTGGAGAAGCCGGGACATTTTCATGGAAGTCGCTCTAGATATCCCCGGGGCCGGGCCATGTTACCAGAACGCCCGGTGCAGGGATACCCGGTAGGTGCCCGGCGGGGAGGCGGCGTTACGCCTTCACAGGACGGTCGAGGCGGCGCTCCAGCCGGTCCAGGACCCGGGAGAAACGCTTTCCCCGCGCGGCGGCCTCCGCGGCCGCCAGGAGGTATTCGAACAAGGTGACTTGCGGCCACAGGTTTCGGAAGCGCTTCAAGGAATCCCTTCCGGGTTCCCCCGATTTCTCCATGCTCGTCCGATACCTTGGACATGCTCAGGGAAAGCAGGGGGGACGCCCCCCTGTTCCCCCAAAAGGTCAAATGCCAAAGAACCAAGTGCTCATAACGGAGCGGCTAGGGCAGCGCCGCACGGAAGCCGTTGAAGTGGTTGCGGCTCGCCGGAGGATAGCTGATGCGGATCGCCGACCGGCACTCGAGCGCATTGTTGCCCCAGCACCCGCCCCGAAGGCCCCGCTTGTCACCGCTTGCAGGGCCGGCAGGATCGACGGCATTATCCTTTCCGTACGGCACCGCCCAATCCTGGCACCACTCCCACACGTTCCCGTGCAGGTCGTACAGGCCCCACGCATTCGGCTTCGTCTGTCCCACCGGGTGCGTCTGCCCCCCTCCGTTGTCGCCATGCCAGGCATACTCGCCAATCCCCGCGTCCTTTTCCCCGAACGACCAGCGGGTCTTCGTCCCCGCCCGGCACGCGTATTCCCATTGCGCTTCCGTTGGGAGCGCCGCCATCCGGCCCTTCAGCTGGATCTTCGCTTTCTCACTCAGCTTCTTCAGGAAGCCCTGACAATCGTCCCAGGAGACCTGCTCCACCGGCAGCTCAGGACCCTTCCACTTCGAAGGGTTCGTTCCCATCACGGCCTCCCACTGCGCCTGCGTCACCTCGTACTTCCCCAGGTAGTACCCCTTGCTGATCGTCACCCGATGCTCCGGCCTCTCGTCCACCTGCCAGCTCCCATTCGGGACCTCGCTCGATCCCATCGTGAAGGTGTCGGGCTTGATGTAGATGAACTCCATCCTCACGCCTCCGCCCAGGTCCAGCGCCAGGCGGTCCCGGCTCGCCGCCATCGGCCCCAGCGACGCGAGCTTCCTCTCGGCCGAAACTTTGGCCAGACCCGTCAGTTTCCCTATCGCCCGGCCCAGCCATTCCCCCGCCCGGGCCCGCGCACGGGCCTTGTACGTCGGCAGCTCCTTCTCCGCCTGCGCCGCCCACGCCTCCCCCAGCACAGCCTGGGATGCGGGGTCCGTCGGGTTCAGCAGCTCCTGCTCGGCCAGGCTCTTCAACGCGGGCTCCGAGCCCTTCGCCAGCATCGGAAGCCCCCGCTTCCAGTCCCCCTTCACCAGGCTCACGAACTTGCCTACGGCGATGTTGGCCGCCCGGTCGTCCGGATCCGCATCCAGTTTCTTGTAGTGCGTCCTCAGGGCGTCCGCCGCGCGCTTGATCTCCACCAACTCCTTTCCCCGCTCCTTCGCCATGTCCTGCAGCCCCTTGTCGTTCGCCGCCCGAGCGAGCGCCTCCGCCCGCGCGGCCAGTTTCAGCGCCGAATCGTAGTCGTCCGCTTCCGACGCGTCCTCCGCCACCTCAAGAGCGGCTCCGGCCCAGGCTGCCGCGTCCGCCCCCTTGGCCGTCGACTTCGCGAAGAGCTCGACCTTCTCGCCCAGGGCGTCAACTTCGAACGCAGCCGCCTTCGCATCGATCGCCTCGAGCGCCGTCTTCGCGTCCAGCCCCTGCGCCGCCAGGTCCCGCGCCTCGCGGAGGAGGACGTAAAGTTCCGCGCCCTTCGCCCCGGAAGAGGCCGCGGCGTCGAGGGTCACCCGAGCCAGCTTGACCTTCTCCTGGGCCGTCTTCGCCTGCTCCGGCTTGAAGGCCTTCCGATAGGCCGCTTCCGCCTCGCGCAGCTTCGCGGTATCGGGCACGGCGGGACGGACCTTCGGCGAGGGGGCGGGAGGCTCAGTCGGCGGCGGCTTCACGACCGGCTCGGGGGGCATGGGCGGCGGCTGGGGCGGAGCCGGCTCGGGCGGCTTGGGAAGTTCCGGCTTCGGGACGCCGACCGGTTTCGGCTCGGTTTCCTTGATCCTCTCGGCTCCGCTCGAGGCAAGCCAGTCCCCAATGGCCTTTCCCTGCGGCGTGTCGGCGTAGTCCTTCGCGAACTCCGCATAACGGCGCCGGATCTCGTCGTCGGCGAAGCGCTTTCCCGACGCCACTCCCTTGATCTCGTCCAGCTTCCGCTGCGCTTCTTCGCTCCTCAGCTCCTCCCGCATCCTGACGCGAGGAGCCGGCCCCGGGTCGCGCGGCCGGGGGATCTCAGGAGTCGCCTCCTTCACTGCTACGGGCAAGGGCTCGACGGGCTTGCCGGCGCCCCCGCTCATGGCGCCCGCGAGCACGATGACGAGCGCCACGGCCGCCACCACGCCTCCCACGACCAGCGGGGTCGAGCTTGACTTCGAGCGCATCGTGTCGCGGTAGGTCCCGGGTCGTTGCCCGCGCCGCTGTGCGCGGTACCGCTCCCGGGCCTGACGATCCATCGGCAGCCCCACGGCGGAACGCGCGGCGTCGAGAGCCTGGCTGGATGGGTTTCTCCCTCCGAGCACGAGTTCGAGGTCGGTCACCAGCTCCGAGCAGTCCCGATACCGGTCGCCCGGCTTCTTGGCCATCATCCGCCGGAGGACGTGGACCACGCCATCCTGGATGCCGTCCCGGATGTCCTGCGGGTCGGGGATTTGCTTGTTCAGGTGCTGGGCTATGAGCTCGATCGCCGTCGCCCCCTGGAAAGGCGTCTCTCCGGTCACGAGGTGGTAGTAGGTCGCTCCGAGCGAGTAGATGTCGGCGCGGCCGTCGATGCCCTTGTCGCCCCGGGCCTGCTCTGGGGCGATGTAGTGCGGCGTGCCGAGCGCGACGCCCGTCACCGTCCGGAACGTCTGCGCCTCGTCGATGTTCTTCGAGAGCCCCATGTCGAGGATCTTCGCGACGCCCTCCTTCGACACGATCAGGTTGTCCGGCTTGATGTCCCGGTGGATGAAGCCCTGCTCGTGGGCGTACTTCAGGCCCTGGGCGATCTGGAGAACCACCTTCGCGGCTTCGTCGGGGGGAACGAACTCCGTGCGCTTGAGCCGTCCGCCGAGCGTCTCCCCCTCGACGTACTCCATCACGTAGTAGTGGAACCCCTTGTCCTCGCCGGCGGCCCCGGCGCGGACGATGTTCGGGTGGTCGAGCTTCCGGGCGGAATCGACCTCGCGCATGAACCGCCGGACCGCGTCCTCTTCCCGGGCGGCCACCTTGGGGAGCACCTTGAGGGCGATCTTCTTCTGGTCCGCATCCTCCGCCAGGTAGACGGCGCCCATGCCGCCCTCGCCGAGCTTCTTGAGGATCCGATAGGGGCCGAGGCGCTTGGCCTCCTCGCGCTGGGATTCGAGCCGCTTCTCGGCCTTCTCGCGCAAGGCGGGCGTCAGGAGACCCTGCTGGACAAGGATGTCGCCGAGGGGGAGCGGGGTGCCGTTCGCGGCGCTTTCCGCCTGGGCCTGGAGCGCGGTGCGGAGTTCTACATCGGTGACGAAGCCGGCCTTGAGAAGGTGCTGCGCGAAAGCCTGGTCGGGCGGCCGGTCGGCCATGAGCCATGTCCTCCCATTCGGCGAGTATTGCAGTCCCGTGGTTTGCCGTCAAGCGCGGCGCGGCCCCAGGACAAGGGTCCTCCCGCGCCTACGGTTGGTTGCGGTTCGACCAGTCAAGCCCTCGACGTCAAGGAGCGAAAGCGATCCAAAGCGAAGAATGTTGCAGGCGATTTTCGACATTCTGTTGACGCTTGACTCGGAGTCCCGCGTTCGTGGAATAGCCAGATAGGATTTCTCCCCCGCCAGAGTGCTCGAAAGGGTCCTGGCGGGGTTTGCTATTTTGTCGAAAGCGGTGGGGGGATCGCCAGAGGGGGGTGGTGCGACGGGAAGGAGAAGTGCGAGGGGAGGGCGGGGACCAGGCGAGAAGGGGGCCTGCGAGCCCCAGAAGGTATTCAATCGTAGCCGGGCCCGCGCCCGCAGGCGCGGGCAAAGCTTTCATCCTGCTCGTGAGGCAAATGCGTCCTGCAGTACCTGGCCCAGGCCATCCTTCGCACACCGGAGAGGCACAATGGCGCCCTCTCTCCTCTCTCAGTCGCTCTCGGGGAGGTGAACGCTTACGTATCATCTATCCGCTGGGCGGATCGATGGGCCCGCTTCAGGGCGATTCCCTAGTCGGCCTTTTCGGCCGCCTCCACGAGCATCTGGCGGTTGGGCTTGGCAACGCCCTTGATGACATGGGTCTCCTCGGGCTTGCCTCCGGTGTAGCCCTTCGCCTGATTGAACACGCGCTCGTGGCGCGTGCCGCGCAGGACGTAGACCCGCATCGGCAGGCCACCGCTGTCGGTCCCCAGGGGGCCGCCCACCTGCCAGGCCGAGCGCTCCTCCTTCTTGACCTCGGGGAGCAGGTACTGGTTGTCCCCGCTTTTCACGGCGACCTTCAGCTGGACGCGCTGCCCGTTCAACTTGTCCCAGTCGGCGGCGTTCTTCGCCACGTCCCAGGTCGTCTCCGCGTACTCGTGGGCCTCCTCCGTCCGGGCCACTCCCTCGAATTTCACCGGCAGCTGCAGCGGCCGCGCCCCGGCCTTGCACTCCGGGTTCCTGGGGAAGAGCCCCATCGCCTTCTTCCAGTCGTAGGCCGGCGCCACCCCCGTTCCCGCCGTGCCGCCGGTGGCGAGCACGGGCTGGCCGATCATCGCGCGCAGCTTGTTCCAGTCGTCCATCTGCACCTTGCCCGGCGTCATCGCCGTCCGGCTCAGGTAGACATCGAACCATTGCTGTTCCAGCGGCAGGCCCGGCGTCATCAGCACGTTGCCCTCGAGAGTCTTCCAGCCGAGCTCGCGCAACGAGCCGAAGGTCTTGCTGTCGACGAACAGCGAGTCGGTCGTCCGGTAGATCTCGGCGTAGAGGTTGTGAGCGAAGACGTTGTTCGTGAGCTCGATATCCTTCGGCAGGGCGTCGACCCGAAGCGCGTGGTTGTCGGCGAACTCGAAGATGTTGTTGTCGACGATCGCGCGTACGTGGGTGCCCAGCACCAGGAGGTCGCCCTGGCGCTTGCCCTCGCCGAACTTCGGCTCCCAGGCGAAGGCGACGGTGTTGTTGCGGAAGAGGAACGGCGCCTCCATGACGATGCCCTGCTGGACGCGGACCGCGCGGCTGTAGTGGTTGAGGAAGATGCAGTTCTCGACGGTCTGGCCGCCGTGGACCCGGATGGCGCCCTCGGAGCCGTTCACGAAGACGCAGTTCCGGATGACGCACTCGGGCTTCGATAGCCAGAGGTGCTCCTTCTTCTCCGACTGCGAGTACATGAGGTCGCCGTTGGCCTGGTAGAGGTTGTTGAGCTTCTTGTCGAAGACGAAGCCGTCCACGATCGCGCCTGTGTGGTCCTCGGCCCCCTCGAGGGTCATGTTGTTGCGGCTGCCCTTGAAATCGGCGGGGGTATAGAGCAGCGTCGGGTTCTTCCAGGGATCGCGGGCCGTGAAATCCTTGTCGTAGCCGCCGAGCAGCGAGATGTCGGGCATCTCGATCTTCCAGTAGCCCATGCGCAGCTTGCCGACGTATTCGCCGGTCGCCACGTGGATGCTGTCGCCGGCCTCGCACTTCTCCAGGGCCTGGAAAGGGTCGCGGTAGGGCTTCTCCTTGGACCCGTTCCCGCCCGTCGCGCCCGCGCGGACGAACCAGTCGCGGCCGGTAGCGCGCTTGCGCGCCGCGCCCGACGCCTCGAAGACGGCGATGGACTCGATGAAGAACGCGGCCTTGGGCACGCTCTGGACCGCGAACGCCGTCCCCTTCACCACGTAGAGGCGGTCGGCCTTCCCGCTGCCGTTCCAGCGACCGGCGCCCTCATTGACGATCCGGTTGTTGTTGCTGCCCTTCTTGTAGAAGCCGGTGACCCGCTCCTGGCCCATCCCGTCGTGCAGGAAGATGCCCTCGTGCTCGTCCTTCTTGAAGGCCGCGGGGATGCCGCCGACGTTCGCGACGTTCGAGATGCCGACGACCATCTCCAGCGACTTTCCGTCCACCGAGGCCGGCGTGCGCGCCCAGGCGGCGAGTTCGGCCTTCTCGTAGGTCTTCGACGTGCCCGCCGCCGCGGCGTCCGCGAACTTCGCCTCGAGGGCCTTGATCCGCGCGCCCGCTTTCAGGCCCGCCTTCTTCGGCGCCATGAGGAGGATCGCCTTGTCCAGCGCGTAGGCCGGCGCGACGCCCGAGGGCGGCGTCCCGCCCGTTGCGATCATGGGGAGGCCCATCAGCTGGCGGTACTTGTTCCAGTCGTCCATCGTGACCTTGCCGCCCGTGCCGGCGCTGCGCTTGGCCGTGCCGTCCATCCAGGCCGGATCGAGCGGGAGTTCGGGATTGACGACCTCGTTGCCCTCAAAGGCCTTCAGGCCCGCCTCCTCCAGGAGTTCCATGGACTTGTCGTCCACGGCGACGTCGCGGCCCTCGAGGAACATCTTGAAGTTGGACCAGAGGTTCATGGAGAAGACGTTGTTCTGGATCGAGGTCTTGTCGGGCTTGATGGTGCAGTAGATCGCGTTGTTGTCGCAGTGGGCGAAGATGTTGTTCGTGATGTTCGCGGGCCCGCCCAGGGAGACGCCCGCGCCGCTGTAGCGGCCCTTGCCCGGCGCGCGGTCGCACCAGGACCAGACGAAGGTGTTGCCCTTGATCGTCGCGACGGGGGCCGTCGCCGGCCCGTTCAACTTCACCGCGCTGTCGAAGGTGTTCATGAACAGGTTGTTCTCGATCGTCGAGCCGCCGCCGCAGACGATCGCCTCGCGGCCCGTGTTGAGGAACACACAGTTGCGCACCGTCAGCGGCAGGACCGAGCGCAGGGCGGCCTCGCCGGAGTCGAGCGACTTGGGCTGGCGGCCGGGGGGGTCCTTCTCGTACCCGTTCTGCTCCTGGACGTCGACCACCAGGCCGTCGATCACCACGTCCTTGACGGTCACCCAGATCCGCGCGTCCTTGGGCCAGTTCTTGGCGTTCTTGTCGTAGACCAGCCTGCTGGGGTTGGCCCAGGGGTCGCGCTTCGTGAAGTCGGCGCTGTAGCCGCCGAGCACCTGGATGCCGTCGAAGGGGATCGTCCACTGCCCGGTCTGCAGCTTGCCGACGTAGCGGCCCGCGGCGATGTGGAGGGCGTCGCCCGCCTCGCACTTCTCGAGGGCCTCCCAGGGATCGCCGAAGGGCTTGTCTTTCGTCCCGTCGCCCGTCGCGCCCTCGCGGACGAACCAGTCCCGGCCGGCCGGGGCCGTCGGAGTCAGGGCGAGCAGGAGCAGCAGGATCAGCTTCAGAGCGCTCATGGAAAGGCCTCCCTTTTTGACGATGGTGGAAAGCCCGGTATACCAAACCCCTGCGCTCCAGGTCAAGCGGGCACCGGGGGCCTCAGCAGTTCCGTAACCAGGGGGAAGGTGCCTGGGACCAAGGGGTTCCGGACGAGCAATTTCGCGTGATGTGTGGAGAGGTCGGCTCGGCGAGATCCGCCGGAGGCGTGAGAGGCCTGAAT
>JAHFOZ010000251.1:7169-7737 GCA_023261405.1 Planctomycetota bacterium | reverse complement strand
GCGCTCGAGGGCGGCTGCAACGCCGTGGCCTCCACCCTCGGCGTCCTCGGCATCGTGGCCCGCAAGTACGCCCACAGGATCCCCTTCTGCGTCAAGCTCAACCACAACGAGTTCCTCACCTACCCCAACAAGTACGACCAGATCCTCTTCGGCCAGGTGGAGCAGGCCTGGAACATGGGCGCCGCCTCCATCGGCGCCACGATCTACTTCGGCAGCGCCGAGTCGGGCCGCCAGATCGTCGAGGTCTCCAAGGTGTTCCACCGCGCCCACGAGCTCGGCCTGGCCACCATCCTCTGGTGCTACACCCGCAACAACGCCTTCAAGAAGGACAAGGACTACCACGTCTCCGCCGACCTCACCGGCCAGGCCAACCACCTCGGCGTCACCATCGAGGCCGACATCATCAAGCAGAAGCTCCCGGAGAACAACGGCGGCTTCGCCGCCCTCAATGTCGAAGGCAGCTCCTACGGGAAGTTCGACAAGCGCATGTACGCCGACCTCGCCACCGACCACCCGATCGACCTCACCCGCTACCAGGTGCTCAACTGCTACATGGGCCGCGCGGGGC
>JAHFOZ010000251.1:0-7159 GCA_023261405.1 Planctomycetota bacterium | reverse complement strand
ACGACCTCCAGCAGGCCGTCCTCACCGCCGTGATCAACAAGCGCGCCGGGGGCATGGGCCTCATCAGCGGACGGAAGGCCTTCCAGAAGCCAATGAAGGACGGCGTGGACCTCCTTCACGCGATCCAGGATGTCTATCTCTCGAGCGAGGTCACCGTCGCGTAATCACCACGCCCCTCGCGTTCGTTCCCCGTCGGCCCGGGGGCACAGCGGGGCCCGAGCGCGTGCGGCCCGGCACGAAGACCACTTACCGGAATCTGTAACGCGGGGGAATCCCTATAATATAAGTCCACGGCTTGGGAACCCGTTCCGCAGTGAGGAGGCGAGCGCATGCGAAAGGTCATCGGGGCGATCCTTCTGGCCTCGTTGCCGCTCACCGGCGCCGCCGCATCGGATCCCGACGCGCGCATCGACTACATCCGCGACGTCAAGCCCATCCTTTCGAACAACTGCTACGCCTGCCACGGCCCGGACGCCGGCAAGAGAAAGGCCGACCTCCGCCTCGACATCAAGGAGGGCGCCTTCGCGAAGCTCGAGAAGGGGTACGCCATCGTGCCCGGCGACCTGAAAAAGAGCCTCCTTGCGGGACGCATCACCGCCGCAGACCCCGACGACCTCATGCCCCCCGCCAAGAGCGGCAAGAAACTCACCCCGGCGCAGATCGACACGCTCCGAAAATGGATCGAGCAGGGCGCCGAGTGGAAGGCCCACTGGGCGTTCGTCCCCCCGGCCAAGACGGCGCCGCCGATCGTGAAAAACGTCCCCTGGGGTCGGAACGACGTGGACCGCTTCATCCTCGCTCGCCTCGAGAAGGAGGGGCTCACCCCCTCCCCCGAGGCCGACCCCGTCACGCTCATCCGCCGGCTCTCCTTTGATCTCACCGGCCTGCCCCCGACCCCCGCCGAGGTCGACGCCTTCGTGAACGACAAGGCCGCCGACGCGCTCGAGAAGGCGGCCGATCGCCTCCTCGCCTCGCCCGCCTACGGCGAGCGGATGGCCCTCTACTGGCTCGACCTCGTCCGCTTCGCCGACAGCCGCGGCTACCACAGCGACAACCCGCGGAATGTCGCCGCTTTCCGCGACTACATCATCCGGGCCTTCAACGACAACCTCCCTTTCGACCGCTTCACCGTAGAGCAGCTCGCGGGCGATCTCCTGCCGAACGCTACCCTCTGGCAGCGCGTGGCGAGCGGCTACAACAAGCTCAACCAGACCACCGAAGAGGGCGGCGCGCAGGGCCGCGAGTACGAGGCCAAGTCCGTGGCCGACCGCGTCCGGAACGTGTCCAGCGTCTGGATGGGCGCCACCATGGGCTGCTGCGAGTGCCACGACCACAAGTTCGACCCGTTCACCACCCGCGACTTCTACCGCATGGGCGCCTTCTTCGCCGACATCAAGGAGGGCTCGATCAGCGACGGCGACAAGGGCATCCCCGTCCCCACCGCCGAGCAGGAGGCGGAGGCGGCCCGCCTGGACGCGAAGGCCGTCGAGCTGAAGAAGAAGGCGGATGTCTCCTCGCCCGACCTCGAGACCGCCCAGGCGGCCTGGGAAAAGGACGCGCTGAAGTCGGTGGCGTGGGTGACGCTCATCCCCGCCTCGATCAAGTCCTCGGGCGGCGCCACGCTCCTCACCCAACCCGACGGCTCCGTGCTCGCCAGCGGCACCAACCCGGCCAAGGACAACTACACGGTCGAGTCGAAATCAGACCAGAAGGGCGTCACCGCGATCCGCCTGGAAGTCCTGGCCGATGGGTCCTTCCCCGGCCAGGGTCCTGGCCGTGCGGTGAACGGCAACATCGTCCTCACGCGCTTCCGCATCAAGTCGGGCGGCAAGGACGTCCCGATCGCCAAGGCCACCGCCGACCATTCGCAAGATGCCTTCCCGATCTCCAGCGCGCTCGACGCCAAAGGCTCGACCGGCTGGGCGCTCCTGCCCCAGACGGGGAAGGATCACTTCGCGGTCTTCGAGCTCAAGGAGCCGCTCGCCGCGGGGCCCCTCTCGGTCATCCTCGAGCACCAGTCGGTGCATGGCCAGCACGCGATCGGAAAGTTCCGCCTCTCGGCCACGACGCTGGCCAACCCGGGTGACGCCGCCCCCCTCCCCGGCCTTGTGAAGACGGCCCTTGAGTCGCCCGCCGAAAAGCGCACGGACGCGCAGAAGAAGGACCTCGCGACCTACTACCGGTCGATCTCCCCGCTCCTCAAGCCCCTCCGCACCGAGATCGCCGCCGCCGAGGCGGCGAAGGCCGAGGTCCTCAAGAACACCCGGAAGTCCCTCGTCTCGATGCCGGGCGATCCGCGCGTGGTCCGCATCCTGCCGCGCGGGAACTGGCTGGACTCCACGGGCGAGGTGGTCACGCCGGCGCCCCCCGCCTTCCTCCCGGCCCTCGAGATCGGCGCCCGCCGGGCGACGCGGCTCGACCTGGCGAATTGGCTGGTGGATCGGCGCAACCCGCTCCCCTCGCGAGTCTTCGTGAACCGGCTCTGGAAACTTTTCTACGGGATGGGAATCTCCAAGTCCCTCGAGGACCTGGGCGCCCAGGGCGAGGTGCCGGTCAACCCGGAGCTGCTCGACTGGCTGGCGATGGAGTTCGTCGACTCGAAGTGGGACGTCAAGCGGATGGTGAGGCTTCTGGTCACGACCGCGGCGTACCGCCAGACCTCGAACGTCACGCCGGCGCTCCGCGAGCGCGACCCGTTCAACCGTTTGATAGCGCGGCAGTCGCGGTTCCGCCACGACGCGGAGACGGTGCGCGACAACGCGCTCGCCGTGGGCGGTATCCTCGTCCGGAAGATCGGCGGCGAGAGCGTGAAGCCCTACCAGCCGAAGGGGTACTGGTTCAACCTCAACTTCCCCAAGCGCGAGTGGGAAAGCGACCCGGGCGAGAACGGCCACCGTCGCGGGATCTACACCTGGTGGCAGCGCACGTTCCACCACCCGAGCATGATGGCCTTCGACGCGCCGAGCCGCGAAGAGGCCTGCCCCGAGCGTCCCCGCTCGAACATCCCGCAGCAGGCCCTGGCGCTGCTGAACGACCCCACGTACATCGAGGCGGCCCGCGCCTTCGCCCTCCGGATCGTGAGGGAGGGCGGCCGGACCCCCGAGGAGCGGATCGCCTGGGCGTGGCGCGAGGCCCTTTCGCGGAAGCCCGCCCCGGACGAAGTCCGCGTGGTCGCCCAGCTCCAGAAAGCCCACTTCGAGAAATACAAAGCGGACCCGAAGGCCGCCGGGGAGCTGCTGGCGGCGCCCGCCCCGAAGGACGCGGATGCGGCGGAACTGGCGTCGTGGACGTCGGCCGCGCGGACGATCCTGAACCTGCACGAGACGATCACGAGGTATTGATGACCTTCTTCGAGAAGATGCGCACGGCGGTCTCGCGCCGGACCTTCCTGTCGCGCACCGCGACCGGGATGGGCACGGCGGCGCTCGCCTCGATCCTGGACCCCGGGGTCCTCCGTGCGGAGGACGATGCGCGCGGGGGCGTGGTCCGGCCCTTCCACGTCCGGCCGCGCGCCAAGCGGGTGATCCACCTGGTGATGTCGGGCGGCCCTTCGCACCTCGAGACGCTCGATCCCAAGCCGACGCTCGGCAAGCTGCACGGCCAGCCGATGCCTGAGTCGGTCACCAAGAACCAGCCCATCGCCCAGCTGCAGGGCGCCAAGCTCACCTGCCTTGGCCCGCAGCTCCAGTTCCTGAAGGGCGGCGCGTCGGGCCTGGAGGTTTCCGAGGCCCTCCCGCACATCGCCTCCATGGCGGATGAGATCTGCATCATCCGCTCGCTCGTCACCGAGCAGATCAACCACGACCCGGCCAACACGTTCCTGAACTCGGGCACCTCCATCTCCGGCCGCCCGAGCATGGGCTCGTGGCTCTGGTACGGCCTGGGAAGCGAGTGCAGCGACCTGCCGGGCTTCGTGGTTCTCGTCTCGGCGGGCGGGGGCCAGGACCAGCCCATCGCGGCGCGCCAGTGGTCGGCCGGTTTCCTGCCGAGCAAGTACCAGGGCGTGCAGTTCCAGACGCGCGGGGAGCCGGTGCTCTACCTGGGCCGCCCCCCGGGCGTCGACCCCGCCGGCCAGAGGGACGTCGTGGACGCGGTCCTGGCGCTCAACAAGAAGTTCGACGCGACGGTGGACGACCCCGAGATCGCCACGCGGATCGCGCAGTACGAGATGGCGTTCAAGATGCAGTCGAGCGTGCCGAAGCTCGTGGACTTCTCCGACGAGCCGAAGGAGGTCCTCGATCTGTACGGTACGAAGGGGGCGGACGGGTCATTCGCCGCCAACTGCCTCCTCGCCCGCCGCATGGCGGAGCGGGGCGTGCGCTTCATCCAGGTCTACCACCGCGGCTGGGACCACCACGGCGGCGTGAAGAACGGCGTCAAGGGCACGGGGAAGATCGTGGACCAGGCCTCGGCCGCGCTGATCAAGGATCTCAAGCGCCGGGGCATGCTCGACGACACCCTCATCCTCTGGGGCGGCGAGTTCGGCCGCACGCCCATGGCCCAGGGCGACGGGCGCGACCACCACATCAAGGGCTTCTCGTGCTTCATGGCCGGCGGCGGAATCAAGGGCGGCATGAGCTGGGGCAACACCGACGAGTTCGGCTACAACGCCGTGGAGAACGTGGTCCACGTCCACGACCTCCACGCGACGATGCTCCACCTCCTGGGCATCGACCACAAGCGCCTGACCATCCAGTTCCTGGGCCGCGACTTCCGGCTCACGGATGTCCACGGACAGGTGGTGAAGCAAATACTCTCATAGCTGCTTGTAGCCCGTAGCTTGAAGCGTGCAGTACCGGGCTACAAGCCACGTGCTCTCAGCTACAGGGTCCCCCTACCTCTTCTCCTTGTAGCCCTTGGCCGCCTTCTCGCGGACGAGCTTCTCGGCCGCCTTCCCCGCGGTTGCGGCGTCGGCAAGATTCTTCACCTGGGTCTGCCCCGCGGTGCCGATCCGGCCGAAGCGGACCGAGAGTTGTGGACCATTGACGGTGATCTCCCAGAACTTGGAGGAGCCTCCGCCCACGAACTCGAAGCGGCGCTTCGAGACCCCCTCGGTGTCCACGGAAAAGACGGCCGTCTCGACGAGCTTCGGCTTCTCCGGCTCGACTTCCTGGAACTCCACTTCCTCCCAGGGGTCCTCCATTTCGGGCTCGGCCCCCTCCAGGACCTTCTCGACGCGCTCGAGGACCGCCTTCGGATCCTGGACCCAATCCTTCACGAGCACGTGGCAGACACGCCAGTCGAAGGCGCGGAGCACGCGGGGTTTGAGGAGGTCGCGCTCCAGCACGTCGGTCTGCTCGTACCAGCCGGGGGTGTCCACGTCGATCGCCGCGCGATAGAACGACTCGCCACGCTTCCGCACCGCCAGGTCGCAGCGGAATTTCGACTGCCCCACCCCCACGTCCACCTCCCACCCCCGCGCGCGCAGCTCCGACGCCAGCTGGCCCACGACCGCCGCCTCGACCTGGTCCGCCGCCGCGGCCATCTCCCCTTCAGGCCCCGCCGAGGCGAGCACCCGCTTCGCCCCCGCCCCGTCCCCCCGGGAAACCGACTCCGCGTACTGCAGGTAATTCCGCAGGCAATTCGCCCCGCCGTTATAGACGTTCTTCACGTCGGGGGCCTTGATCGAGCTCACCACCGCCATGTGACGCTTCGCGCGCGAGAACGCGACGTTGAGGCGCTTCTCGCCCCCCGACTGGTTGATCGGCCCGAAGGTCATGAGCATCCGGCCGTCGGGCCCTCGGCCGTAGCAGATCGAGAGAATCACGAGGTCGCGCTCGTCGCCCTGGATGTTCTCCAGGTTCTTCACGAGCAGCCCCACGAACTGCCCCTCCTCTTCACGCTCGACCTCCGCCTCGAGGAGCGCCGAGAACTCCTCGTCCTTCCGGGCGAGCGCCGCCAGGGCCTTCTCGATCTCCTCCTGCTGCGCCTCGGAGAAGGCGATCACGCCGATCGTGAGCCCCGTCTTCCGCCGCAGGAGCTCCCGGACCGTCTCCGCGATGTACGCCGCTTCGGACGGGTTCCGCCGGTTCTCATACACGCCCTGGCGCATGAAGTGGAAGCTCAGGCTGCGTGCCAGGAGCCTGTCCAGGTTCGCGGCCCCTTCCTGGGGCGTGTCGGCGCCCAGTTCCTCGCCCCCCTCCCCCGACGACCGGCGGTCCGGCACCGTGAGAAGCCCTCCCTGGTAGAAGGCGGCGTTCGAAAAACTGATGAGCGCCTCGGAGCGGCTCCGGTAGTGCCAGCCCAGCATCGTGGACGCAAGGTTCTTGCAGGCGTGATTGAGAAAGCTGTCGCTGTCCAGGTCGTACTCGCGCGCCTCCTCGCCCTCCTCGATGACCAGCCCCTCCTCCTCCGCCTGCTTGGCCGAAAAAAAGTTCGTGGGCGGGAGCTGCATCTCGTCCCCCACCACCACGATCTGCGGCCCGCGGAACAGCGAGGGGATCGCGTCCTCCACGGGGATCTGGCTCGCCTCGTCGAAGATCACCACGTCGAACCGCTCGACGTCGATGGGGAGCGTGTCCGAGACGCTGAGCGGGCTCATCAGCCACACGGGCTTGAGATCCAGGATCGCCTCTCCCGACTCCTTCGCGAGGAGTTCGCGGATCGACTTGTACCGCATCGTCTTCCCGAACTCGTGCTCCAGGTCGCGCCGCCCCGCCGAGTAGGCCTGCTTGAAAGTCTTCTGACCGGCCGCCAACTGCGAAGCGGGGAGCGAGGAGATGGCCACCTTCTTCCGGAACGCGCGGCAGACGCGGTCCACCACGCAGGCGGCGTTCCCCTCGAGCCAGCGCTCGTAGTGCGACTCCAGTCGCTTCAGGTGGCGGTCGCGCAGCGGGCCGCCGAAGCCCACGAGGAACCGGTCAGCGTGGATCACCTCGTGCACGGTGCGTTCCACCATCGCCGCCTCGACCCGGTCCGGTGGGAACGGCGCCCGCCGGAGCATCGCCGCCAGCGGCGGCGGCAGGGCCCCCAGGTCCGCTAGCACCGGGAGGAAATCCGGGAGTTCCTCCAGGCGAGCCTGAACCCGCTCGAACTCCGCGGCGAGTTCGGGGAACTTCAGGGCCTCGTACCCGGAAAAGACCCTGTCCAGCTCGCCGCGCAGCCGGCCCAGACCTTCCTGCACCGCCGCCACGGCCAGGACCGCCTTCGCCGACCCCGC
>JAHFOZ010000250.1 GCA_023261405.1 Planctomycetota bacterium | reverse complement strand
ATGATCCTCGGGGATGTCTGCACCCGGTCCTGCGGCTTCTGCGCGGTGAAGACCGGCCGGCCCACGGAGCTCGACCTCGACGAGCCGCGGCGGACGGCGCTCGCGGTGAAGGAGCTGGGCCTCCGGCACGCGGTAATCACGAGCGTCAACCGGGACGAGCTGGAGGACGGGGGCGCGGCGATCTTCGCGGAGACGATCCGCCAGATCCGGGCGATGTCCCCCGGCACGCGCGTGGAGGTCCTCACGCCGGATTTCCTGGGGAAGCGGGAGGCGCTCGAGACCGTCTGGGCCGCGCGGCCGGACGTCCACGCCCACAACATCGAGTGCGTCCCGCGCCTGCAGCGGCAGGTCCGGAGTGCGGCGAACTATGACCGTTCGAGGAGCGTGCTGGAGGAGACCCGGAAGCAGGGGATCCTCTCGAAGACGGGAATCCAGGTGGGGCACGGCGAGACCTGGGAGGAATTGATCGGGGTCCTGGACGATCTCGGGCGGATCCGCCTGGACGTCCTGACGATCGGGCAGTACCTGCAGCCCACGCGGGGGCACCTGCCCGTGAGGCGCTTCTACACCCCGGAGGAGTTCGGGAGGCTGGGGGAGGAGGCACGGGCCCGGGGCATCCGCTTCGTCCACTCGGGGCCGCTGGTGAGAAGTTCGTATCGCGCTGAAGAACCGTTCGAGACGGCCGGTTTTGGTGGGAGCCCGTCTTAAAATCTTGACAGCCCCCGGGCGGGGGTGCTAGAAAGCTACGCCACGATGGTACCTTATCTGCCGCACGAGATGTTCCTCACGAAGGGCGTGGGCCGACACAAGGAGAAGCTGGCCAGCTTCGAGGAGGCGCTCCGCGACGCCAAGATCGCGAGGTTCAACCTCACCCACGTCTCGAGCATCTATCCGCCCGCGTGCAAGATGGTCTCCTCCACCAAGGGGCTCACCCGGATGCAGAGCGGCCAGGTGATCGCCGTGGTCATCGCGCGGAACGAGACGAACGAGAACCGCCGCCTGGTCGCGACGTCGATCGGCGTGGCGATCCCCACCGACAAGAAGCAGTACGGCTACCTTTCCGAGCACCACAGCTACGGCGAGACCGAGGAGCAGGCCGGCGAGTACGCCGAGGACCTCGCCGCCTCGATGCTCGCCACCACGCTCGGCCTGGACTACGAGAGCGACACGTCCTGGGACCAGCGAGAGGAGCAGTGGAAGATCTCCGGGAAGATCGTCAAGACGATGAACTGCACCCAGTCCGCCCAGGGCATCGGGGGTCTCTGGACCACGGTCATCTCGGCCGCGGTCCTGATCCCATGAGCGGCAAGCACCCCTTCTTCAAGCACCCCGTCGTCCCGTTCGAGCCGCGCAGGGAGAGCGTGGCGTCCTACCTCCGCCAGTGCAAGGACATCTCCTTCCAGGCGCGGAGCCTGGGCGTCGCCTTCGAGGTCTGGCAGAAGGCCCTGAAGGACGATACGACCATCTTCTTCGGTCTCTCGGGCGCGATGACCCCGGCCGGGCTCCGGAAGCTGGTGGTGTACCTGATCGAGAAGCGCCTGATCGACGTGCTCGTCACCACGGGCGCGAATGTGTTCCACGACATCCACGAGACCCTGGGGCGCAAGCACTACAAGATCCATCCCCACATGGACGACAAGCTCCTGCGCAAGCACTACATCGACCGCATCTACGATTGCGCCGGCAGCGAGGAGGACTACTCGATCGCCGACAAGATCGTGGCCGACTTCGCGGCCAGCCTCCCCAAGCGGCCCCACACGACCCGCGAGTGGTTCTATCAGTTCGGCCGGCACCTCGCGACGATGCAGAAGGCGGAGGGGATCGTCACCGCCGCGGCGAAACACGGCGTGCCGATCTACGCGCCGGCCATCGGAGATTCCTCGTACGGCATCGGCCTGGCGAGCGGGGTGAACCCGGGGTCCCTGGACTTCCTCTTCCACCCGGTGAAGGATGTCCGGGAGACCGGCCTCATCGCCGCGAAATCCCCGGAGACGGGAATCATCTTCATCGGAGGCGGGACGCCCAAGAACTTCACGCAGCAGACGATGGTCACCGCCGAGTACATGGGCATGAAGCGGCCCGGCCACAAGTACTGCATCCAGATCACCACGGATGCCCCGCACTGGGGCGGCCTCTCGGGCTGCACGTTCGAGGAGTCCCAGTCCTGGGGCAAGATCCACTTCGAGGCGGAGAAGATCGCCGTGTACAGCGATGCGACGATCGCCCTCCCGCTCCTCGCCAGCGGCCTCGCCGAGGTCAAGGCTCACACCTTCCGGAAGTCGCTCCCGAAGTTCTCCACCGGGGAGGATCTGGAGATGACCCGGGTGCGCGTCGGCCGAAACCCCAGGCGCCGGTAGGGCTTGGCTTTTCGCCTCCCTTTGATCAGAATGTCCCCCCATGCCCACCCGGAGCGCGTCGTGAGCCTGCGGATCCCCGCGGTGGCAGGGATGTTCTACCCCGCTGGTGCCGGCGCGCTGGATCGTGCCCTCTCCGACGCCTTGCCCGCGCTGCCACGGGAACGGGCCGTGGCGGTGGTGGTGCCGCACGCGGGCTACGTGTACTCGGGGAAGGTGGCCGGGGCGGTCTACGGCCGGGTGGAGGTTCCGAGGGACGTCGTCATTCTCTGCTTCAACCACCGGGGGGCGGGGGCGGAGTTCGCGGCGTGGCCCGAGGGGGCCTGGCGGACGCCGCTGGGGGATGCGCCGGTGAACGGGGAGCTCGCGTCGCGGATCCGGGAGGCGTTTCCGGAGACGGAGTTCGACGAGGCCGGGCACCGGGGGGAGCATTCCGGCGAGGTGCAGGTGCCCTTCCTCCAGAAGGTCCGGCCGGATGTCCGGATCGTCCCGGTGGCCCTCTCCACGGGGATAGCCGGCGGAGACTTCGAGCGTCTCCGGGCGTTCGGGCGGGCCCTCGCCACCCTCGGCGACGACTTCCTGGTCGTGGCGTCCACGGACCTGAACCATGAGGAGAGCCAGGAGAGCACGCTCGCGAAGGACGAGGCGGCCATACGGGAGATCGAGCGGCTCGACGAGGAGGGGCTCCGCCGGGTGCTCCGGGAGAGACAGGTCTCCATGTGCGGGTTCGCGCCCACGATCGCCGCGATCGCCTACGCGAAGGCCCGGGGCGCCCGTGTCGCGCGCACGGTGATGCACGCCACCAGCGGCGACGTCACCGGGGATTACGCGCGGGTCGTGGGATATGTCGGGATGATCATTCCTCTCGGGAACTGAACACCTATGTGGAAACTCAAGCGCACCACCACCTGCGGCGACCTCCGGGCCTCCGACGTGGGGAAGACGGTGGTCCTCAACGGCTGGGTGGACGCCCGCCGGGATTTCGGCAGCCTGGTCTTCGTGGACCTGCGCGACCGCTACGGGAAGACCCAGATCCTCTTCAGCCCCGACCGCGACCGCGCCGTGCACGACCTCGCGGCAAAGCTGCGGGGCGAGACCGTGATCGCGGTCAAGGGCGTGGTCCGGAAGCGCGACGCGGACACGATCAACCGGAAGATCGCGACGGGCGAGATCGAGATCGACGCCCTGGAGCTCGAGGTCATCAACGAGGCGAAGACCCCGCCCTTCGAGATCGGCGACCGGGTGAACGTCTCCGAGGAGATGCGGCTCCAGCATCGCTTCCTGGACCTGCGGCGCCCGGCCATGCAGCGGAACATCGTGACCCGCCACAAGATCGTGCAGACCATCCGCGAGTACATGGACGCCAGCGGGTTCATCGACATCGAGACGCCCTACATGGTGAAGTTCACCCCGGGCGGGGCGCGGAACTTCGTCTGCCCGAGCCGCCTCTACCCGGGGAAGTTCTTCGCGCTCGCCGAGTCGCCCCAGATCTTCAAGCAGCTCTTCATGGTGAGCGGCCTGGACAAGTACTACCAGATCGCCCGCTGCTTCCGCGACGAGGACCTGCGGGCCGACCGCCAGATGGAGTTCACGCAGTTGGACATCGAGATGTCCTTCGTCCAGCGGGAGGACGTCATGGAGGCGGTGGAGGGGGCGGTTGCGGCCGTCTGGAAGCGCCTCCTGGGGATCGACCTCCCGATGCCGTTCGCCAGGATGAGTTACGACGAGTCGGAGCGCGATTACGGCACCGACAAGCCGGACCTCCGCTTCGGGCTGAAGATCTGCGACGTCTCGGAGCTCGTGAAGGACGCGGAGTTCAAGGTCTTCTCGGAGACCGTGAAGAAGGGCGGCGTCGTGCGGGGGCTCGTGGCTCCCGGCGGCGGCGTCTTCTCCCGTAAGGAGATCGAGGGACTGGAGACCTACTGCAAGGGCATCGGGGCCAAGGGGATGGTGTCGCTCAAGATCGAGCCGGGCTGGAAGGCCGGAGGACCCTCGGCGAAGTTCTTCCCCGAAGCCCTCGTCCGGGCCCTCGTGGAGCGGACCGGCGCGAAGGAGGGGGACCTGATGCTCTTCATCGCGGACGAGGAGGAGAAGGCCGCGTCGGTGCTGGGCGGCCTGCGGCTCGCGCTGCGCGACAAGCTGAAGCTGGTGAAGGACGACGTGTACCGGTTCTGCTGGGTTCTGGACTTCCCGATGTTCGAGGTGAGCGAGGAGGGGAAGGTGGGCGCCAAGCACCACCCCTTCACGTCCCCCATGGACGAGTACCTGGACATCCTCGAGAAGGAGCCCATGAAGGTCCGCGCCAAGGCCTACGACCTCGTCCTCAACGGCGTGGAGCTGGGCGGCGGCTCGATCCGCATCCACCAGCGCGAGCTGCAGCAGCGGATCTTCAAACTGCTCGGGCTGACCGAGGACTACGCCCGCGACCGGTTCGGCTTCCTGCTCGACGCCTTCGAGTTCGGCGCCCCTCCGCACGGGGGCATCGCCCTCGGCATCGACCGCCTCGCGATGCTCATCCTGGGGCTCGACAACATCCGCGACGTGATCACCTTCCCCAAGACGCAGTCCACCGTGGACCTCATGACCGGCGCGCCGGGGACCATCACCGAGAAGATGATGAAGGAACTTCACATCCGGGTGGTGGAGTAGTCGCGGGAACGAGGGCATGGTTCGAACCACCAGGGCAAGACACAAAGACGGTCATGGGGCGGCTTGGGGTCTTCGAGTCTTTGTGGTGAATTCTGCGCCCGCGAATCAGGTGGCGCGTTCTTAGGTCCGCAGCGCCGAGAGCCGCCGGACGATCTCCTCGAGCGGCAACCCGTTGTCCACGTCGCCGGCGAGAATGGCCATCGGGACGAGGACCGAGCGGCCGCGGGGGGGAGGGAAGTCCTTCACCGTCACCGCCATCTTGAGATCGCCGTCCTCGAAGCACACGAGTCGGATCAGGCCGCGGCCGGCCACCTGGGCGGCCACCTCGAAGACCTTTTTCTGGGGCGGCGTCAGATCCTTGTGGAGCTTCCTCGGGAGGTTGGCGGGGATTGAGACAAGGCCGGGCTGGTTGGACATCGCCCCGCCCCCGGCGAGGCTCCCGTAGGCGAGCGGGGTCGGCAGCGGTTCGCCGTCGCAGACGCGGGTCACGATCCCGCAGGTCCCGTCCATGGCGGAGATTTTGGTGAGGCCGAAGCCCTGCATCTCCTCCGGTCCGAATTCGGCGTACTCCGCGCCGGCTGGGTTGGCCACGAGGACCGCGCAAAGTTCGCGCTCGGCGAATTTCTCGATGTGGGGGCGGCAGCCGTCTGCGACTCTCTTGAGGGTCGCCGCGAAGTCGGAGTCCTGGGGGCGCATGCACTCGGCGCCCTTGAGCATGATCTTGGCGAGGTCGTCCTTCTGGATCACGGAAGCGACGAGGGGGCCGTCCTTGAAGACTCCCTTGAGGATGTTCTCGGGCACGGCTCGTAACAGTATCACGGGTTCCGCGGGATCGTCAAATGGAATGCTATCATGGACTTGTGAGAATCGTGCTGCCCGCCGCGCTGCTCCTGGCTTCCTGCGCGTCGCCGGAGGCCGCCCCATTCCGGCCCCTGCGCGACTTCCGCGGAATCATCCATTGCCATTCGAAGTACTCGCACGACTCCAAGGGGACCTACGAGGAGATCCTCGCCGCGGCCAGGGCCGCGAAGGTCGACTTCATCTGCATCACCGATCATCCGCCTAAGGGCGATCGCGGGCTCTCCCTCCGGGAGGGCTGGACGGGCCTTCACGACGGCGTCCTCTTCATCCAGGGCCACGAGCTTGCGGGCGTCAACCTCCTGGGGATCGGCCTTCGCGAGCCGGTGGAGGGGGACACGCCCGACGGGAAGATCCGCCACGTCCATGCCCAGGGGGGCGTGGCGATCGTCTCGCATCCCGAGGAGGTGAAGGACTGGGAGCCCTACCTCGGCGCCGACGGGATGGAAGTCTACAACGTCCACGCGGCGCTCAAGGGGAAGCAGAAGGAGCCGGGCTTCATCCCGGCCGCCCTCAAGCGGCTCAGGGAGGCCCCGGACCGCGTCTTCGACCTCCTGCGCGACCTTGATCCCGCCGTGATCGCGAAATGGGACGAGATCAACCGCACGCGCCCCTTCACGGGGATCGCCGGCAATGACTCGCACCAGAACGTGAACTTCATGGGGGTCCAGCTCGATCCCTACGAGCGCGCGTTCCGCTTCGTCTCGACCCACGTGCTGGCCGAGGAACTGACGGAGGCGGCCGTGCTCCGCGCCCTGCGGGAGGGGCGGGCCTACGTGCGGTTCGACTCGGCCTGTCCCGACGGCGTGCGTGCGGTGTTTTCGAAGGACGCCGACGGCGCTTCGGTCGACTTCGAGAGCCCCGCGCTGCCCGAGTACCACGACTTCCAGCTCTTCAGGGATGGCCAGATCCTCCCCAAGCTCCCTCACGACGGGCTCCGCTATGTGATCGCGCAGCCGGGAGTCTATCGCGCGACCTACGGGCTCCCGGGGAGCGGTTCGGCCCCGCTCTATCTCTCGAATCCGTTCCGATACCGGCCGTGAGTCCGCCCGGCGCCTGGGGTCCGGTGAGGAAGGCCGCCCTGGCCGTTGCCCTTGCATTGTCGGTCGTCGCGCTGGGCTGGGGAGGAGGGATCCTCTACTGGCACGTGAAACTGAGCGCGGCGATCCGGTCGCTTCGAAGTGGAACGGTGCCTACGACGAATCTAGAGATGAGCGGCTACGTCGGAGAGGCTTACACTCCCATGCAAGTCATACTCGACCTGCGGAACTCTGGATGCCGTGCCCTGCCTTACCTGGTCGGGTCTCTCGATCCATCCCTGCCCAGTTGTGTTCTTTCATCGACAACATCCCAGATTCGCTCAATCATGGGTGAGTCACCCCTTGAAGCGGAACCCAGGAAACCCTCATGGCTTGACATCCGGAATCAGGTGGTCATAAGCATCTACGACCCGCCGGAGACCGTGAGGAGGAAATGCATCCTGATTAAGGAATGGTGGCGAGTGAACGGGCAAAAACACCATCAGACGTGGCGCTTCTGGTCTGCTGGTTGCGGCCCGGCGACCCCTTGGGCGCACGGGCAGTGATCGCCATGGCCCATTCGGCCTGTCCCCCCGGGGGGGAGGCAGGGGGAGACGCACAATGGTGCAATCGTCAATGAATCAATTCTGGCTGGACTCCCCCCACTTGATCGAGTAGGATTCGACGCCCTATGGCGGTCAAAGTCACGCTGCCGGACGGCGCGGTCCGCGAAGTTCCCGACGGTTCCACCGCCCTTCAGGTCGCGGAGTCCATCTCGAAGGGGCTCGCAAAAGTCGTCGTCGCCGCGAAGGTGAACGGCCAGATCTGGGATTTCCACCGGCCGCTGCCCCCGGAGTGCACGGTGCTCCTCATCAA
>JAHFOZ010000249.1 GCA_023261405.1 Planctomycetota bacterium | reverse complement strand
CCCGGCAGGACCCGCATTCGCCCTACGCCGCGGTGATCCCCATCTTCGTCCGGAGTCTCCGGGAGGGGAGGCCGCTCCCGGTGAACGGCGACGGCCTCCAGACGCGCGACTTCACCTTCGTGGGCGATGTGGTCCGCGGCCTGCTCGCGGCGGGCGCGACGCCGGGCATCTCCGGACGGGTCTACAATCTCGCGGGGGGCCGGCCCGTGCCGCTGCTCGAGGTGGGGAGGACCCTCGGCCGGCTCCTGGGCGTGGAGCCGCGGATGGAGTTCCGGCCGCCCCGACCCGGGGATGTCCGGGACTCCTGGGCGGATGTCTCGGCCGCGCGCCGCGACCTGGGGTTCGAGGAGCGCACGCCTCTTGAGGAGGGCCTGCGCGCCGTGCTGGAGGAGCGGGTCGCGTGAAGAAGCACTCGGTCCTGATCGTGGACGACGAGGCGGAGAATCTGAACCTCCTCGCCAACATCCTCTCCGCGGACTACTTCGTCCACCGGGCCCGGAACGGCGCCACGGCGCTGGCGCTCCTGCGTGACCAGAATTTCCACATGATCCTGACCGACCAGCGCATGCCCGGCCTGTCCGGGGTGGAGCTCCTGGAGAAGGCCCGCGACCTCCGGCCCGACTGCGTGCGCATCCTCGTGACCGCCTACCCCGACGTGCAGAACGCCATCGAGGCGATCAACCGCGGCCAGGTGAGGCGCTACATCCCCAAGCCCTTCGATCCTGCCGAGCTGCGGACGATCCTCCTCCAGGAGTTCGAGCACCTCGAGCTCATCCTCGCCAACCGCCGCCTCAACGAGAAGCTGGGACGGCTCATCGACGACCTGTTCAAGGCCAACCGGAAGCTGCAGGAACTCAACCTGATGAAGGACCAGTTCCTGGCCAACTGCTCGCACGAGCTCAAGACGCCGCTCGTCTCGGGGATGGGATACCTCGACCTCATCCTCAGCGGGGGCATGGGGAAGCTCGACGCGCGACAGGAGAAGGGGCTGAAGATCGCCCACCGGAACCTGGAGCGCCTCCTGGGGCTCATCGAGAACCTGCTGGCGCTGGCGAAGGCGCGGTACCGGCCGGAGGAGCTGCGGGTGGCCGCGTTCGACCTCCGCCCGCTGGTGGACGAGTGCGTGGATTCGCTCCTGACCCGGGCCCGTCCCCGGAAAAAGTCGATCAGGGTGCAGGTCCGCTGGCCCCGGAGCGAGTTCCGGGTGGAGGGCGACGAGCAGAGGATCCACAGCGTGTTCACGAACGTGCTGGCGAACTCGGAGAAGTTCACCCCCGAGCGGACGAACATCGAGGTGCGCGTCTCCACCGCGAAGGGGAAGTGCTCGGTCACGGTGACCGACAACGGCACGGGCCCCGACCGCTCCCAGCGGGAGATCCAGCTCTTCAAGACGACTTCCGACCCGCGCACCGCGGGTCTCGGGATCGGGCTGATGCTGGCGAGGCAGATCCTCCAGGCCCACGGCGGCGACATCGCGCTCGAGCGGGGCCGGAGCGGGGGGGCCGTGGTGCGGTTCGACCTTCCCCTGGCGAAGGAGTGATGGGTGGTCGACTTCGGCCGCATCTTCCACGACAGCCTGGACGTCGGGTTCATCCTCGACCTGCGGGGCGCCGTCCTGGCGGCCACGAAGGGGGCGGAGCGGCTCCTGGGCTATTCACAGGCGGAGTTCGCGGGCCTGGACCTGGGCCACCTCGCCGAGGGGGATCCGATGCAGGCGCTCCAGGGGGGGCGCTCGAGGCTCGGCCTGGGATTGCGGCTGCGCTCGCGCGCGGGCCGGGTTTGCGCCCTCGTGGCGGTGGCGTCCTCGCTCCGCGACGGGGCCGGGGCGCCGATCGGCTGGCTCCTCATGGGTCAGGAACTGCGCGACGCGGTGGCGGAGGCGCGGAGCACCCGCTCGCTCCTGGATTCCCTCGTGGACTCGATCGGGGCGGCCCTCTGGTCCTTCGATCCCTCGGGCAAGGTCGTGATGTGGGGGGGTGTCTGCGAGGCGGCCTTCGGCTATCCGCGGGCCGAGGCCGAAGGGAAGCTCTCCGCGGTGAGGCTCTACCCCTCGCCCGAGGAGTACCGGCGGGTGGTGGGCGCCGTGGACGCGGACGGGAAGTTCTCCGGCGAGATCGCGCTGGTCGACCGGGAGGGGAACGCGCGGCCCAACCAGCTCTCCGTCACGCGGCTCTCCAGCGCCGACGGCCGGGCCCTTGGGTACACCTGCGTCTCCTTCGACGTGACGGAGAGGCGCCGCCGGGAGGAGCTCTTCCGGGTCCTTTTCGACAAGGGAGTCGACGCCCTTTTCCTCGTGGAGGAGGAGGAGCTGCGGGTCGTGGAGGTGAACGAGGCCCTGGGGCGCCTGCTCGGCTACACGCGCGAGGAGCTGCTGCGCCTCCGGGTGCCGGACCTTGTCCCGCCCGAGCGGCGCCCCCTCATCCCCACGGTCCGGGGCGCGCTCACCCCGGAGGCGCCTACCCGGCGCGACCGCCGGCTTCTCCTCCGGAAGGACGGGTCGACGGTCGTCACCGGGCACTCCATCACGCGCCTCGAGCTGGCGGGCCGTGTCTTCTACCTGGCGTCGGCTCGAGACCTCACGGAGCAGGTGCGCGCCGAGGAGGAGCTGCGGAAGGCGCACGACGAGCTGGAGCGGCGGGTCCGCGAGCGGACGCTGGAGCTCGGGCGGCGCACGGCGGCGATGGACGCCGCGATGGACGGCATCTCCCTCGTGGGGGGAGACGGGAGGTTCCAGTACATGAATCGGGCGCACGCCCTGATGTACGGGTACGCCCCCGAGGCGCTCCTGGGGAAGTCCTGGAGGATGCTGTATGACGAGGAGGAGCTGCGCCGCTACGACGCCGAGACCCTCCCGATCGTGGCGGCGCGCGGGCAGTGGAAGGGGGAGGCGGTGGGCCGCCGCGCCGACGGGACCCTCTTCCCCGAGGAGGTCTCGCTGACTCAGGTCCAGGAGGGGGTGCTCATCCGCGTGGTGCGGGACGTCACCGACCGCTCGCGGGCGGAGGAGCGCCTCCGGAGGCTGACGGACCAGCTCCCGGCGGTGCTGTGGTCCACGGACCCCGAGCTCCGGTTCACGTCGAGCCTGGGCGCGGGGCTGTCCGTCCTGGGGCTCCGCCCGAACGAGGTCGTGGGGAAGACGCTCTTCGAGTTCTTCCAGACCCGGGACCCGGAGTACCCGAGCATCGCGAACCACCTCCGTGCCCTCGAGGGGGAGTCGGTGGGGTTCGACGCCGAGTGGGCCGGGCGGCACTTCGCGTCGCACGTGGAGCCGCTCCGGGGGCGGGACGGCTCCATCGTGGGGACGCTGGGGCTCGCGGTGGACGTGACCGAGCGCCGGAAGGCGGAGGAGGCGCTCGGCCTCGCGCGCGAGGAGCTCGAGCGCCGCGTGCAGGAGCTCCGGGAGAGCGAGGAGCGCTTCCGCACCGCCTTCGAATCGGCGCAGATCGGGAAGGCCATCGTGTCGCCGGAAGGGCGCTTCCTGAAGGTGAACGCGGCCCTGCAGGCGAGCCTGGGATACTCCGAAGCCGAGCTCCTGGGGATGAGCTTCCAGGACGTCACGTTCCCGGAGGACCAGGAGAAGAGCGGGCAGATGGCGAGGCGGCTGCTGTCCGGCGACCGGGCCTCCGCGGAGTTCGAAAAGCGATACCGGCACAAGGACGGGTCCACCGTGTGGGCGCTCCTGGCGATCACCCTCCTCCGCGACGCGGCCGGCCGGCCGCTCCACTTCGTGAGCGAGATCCAGGACATCAGCGGGCGGAAGCGCACGGAGCTGGCGCAGGCGGAGCAGGCGGCCGGCGTGATCCGGCGCCAGGCGGCGCTCCTGGAGCTGGCGAAGCTCGAGGGGGCGGACCCGAACGCGACGATCCGCGCCATCACCGAGGAGGTCGCGCGGACGCTCTCCGTGGGACGCGTGAGCGCGTGGTTCTTCACCGAGGACCGCTCCGCGATCGTCTGCCGCGCCCTCTTCCGGAGCGGCCCGGCGGGCCACGATTCGGGGGGCCGCCTCGAGGCGGCCCTCTACCCCCGCTACTTCCGGGCCCTCGAGGAGGGGCATGTCCTGGCGGCCGACGACGCCTGCGCCGACCCGAGGACCTCGGAGTTCGCCGAGGGCTATCTCAAGCCGCTCGGCATCACCTCGATGATGGACGTGGCGATACTCCTCCACGGGCGCGTGGTGGGGGTCTTGTGCCAGGAGCACCTGGGTCCCCGCCGGACCTGGGGCTCGGAGGAGCAGGAGTTCGCCTCCTCGGCCGCCAAGTCGGTCTCCCTGGCGCTGGAGGCCTGGGAGCGCCGCCGCGCGGAGGAGGCCCTGCAGAGGTCGTACGACGAGCTCGAGGGCCGCGTGGCGGAGCGCACGGCCGAACTGAAGTCGGAGGTGCAGGAGCGCCGCCGGGCCGAGGAGTCCCTCCGGGAGAGCGAGGAGCGCTGGCGATCGGTCGTCGCCCACGCGCCGGACCTCATCATGACGGTGGACCGCGCGGGACGGATACAGAACATGAACCGGGTCATGTCGGGTTTCGAGATGTCCAAGGTCGTCGGGACCCCGGTGTACGACTACGTGCCCGCGGACCAGGCGGAGGTGATGAGGAAGGCCCTCGAGCACGTCTTCTCCCGGGGGGAATCCACGAGCTACGAGGTCCGCGGGGCGGGTCCGGACGGGACGATGGCGTGGTACGCGGCGCGCGTGGGGCCGGTGAAGCGCGGGGACGAGGTGGTGGCGGCGACCATCATCGCGACCGACATCACGGACCGGAGGCGCGCCGACGAGGAACTCCGCTTCCAGAAGACGCTCCTGGAGTCCCAGAGCGAGGCGACGATCGACGGGATCCTCGTGGTCTCGGCCGGGGGGAAGATGCTCTCCTTCAACCGCCGCTTCGTCGAGATGTGGGACATCCCTCCGGAGGTGGTGGCCTCGCGCTCGGACGAGAAGGCGCTGCAGTCGGTGATCGACCGGCTGTCCGATCCCGAGGGCTTCCTCTCCCGGGTGCGCCATCTCTACGACCACGCGGACGAGGAGTCGCGCGACGAGATCGCCCTCAAGGACGGCCGCACGTTCGACCGGTACAGCGCCCCGCTCCTGGGGGCGGACGGGGAGCGCTACGGGCGCGTGTGGTATTTCCGGGATGTCTCGGGCCGGAAGCGCACGGAGGAGGAACTCCGGCGGGCGGCGGCCGAGACCCGGAAGGCGTACGAGGACCTCAAGAGCGCGCAGGCGCAGCTGATCCGCTCGGAGAAGCTGGCCTCGATCGGCATGCTCGTCTCCGGCGTGGCGCACGAGATCAACAACCCGCTCAACGTGATCCTCGGGAACCTCTCGCTGCTCGAGGAGGCGGCGAGGACGCTGGGCACGCCCGCCCAGGCCGGCGCCCCGGCGGGGGAGGGGGGGGCCGTAAATGGGCGGATCCGGAAGGTCAAGGCGATGATCCGGGACTCCCTCAAGGCGGCCCGGCACGCGCGCGGCATCGTGGAGGACTTCCGCGGTTTCGCCCGGGACGCGCGCACCGCCGAACACGTGGACCTGAACACCTGCCTGGAGGAGGCCCTGGGGCTGGCGCGAGGGGCCTTCAGGCCGGGGGTGCGGGTGGTCAGGAAGCTGGGCCGCATCCCCCAGGTGCGCTGCCTCCGCGGCCAGGTGAGCCAGGTCTTCCTCAACCTCATCACGAACGCGGCGGAGGCGATCGAGAAGAAGGGGACCATCACCCTCCGCAGCCGGCGCGAAGGGGACCGCGTCGTCGTGGAGGTGGCGGACACGGGCCGCGGGATGCCGGAGGAGGTGAAGAAGAAGCTCTTCGAGCCCTTCTTCACCACCAAGCCGGTGGGGAAGGGGCTGGGCCTGGGCCTCTCCATCAGCGCGATGATCGTGAACAACCACGGCGGCGAGATCTCGGTCCGCAGCCGCCCTGGGCGGGGATCGGTTTTTCAGGTCGTCCTCCCCCTGGGGAAGTGAAATCCTCGCCTCCACGATGTCAATTCTTTGATGAACGAATCAAAGGTTTATTTTGAAACTCCATTGACTTTTTGAGTATACTATATATACTAAGAACAGTTTGAATATGGAACACGACCCCCGACCCACGTCGTACACGACCGGCGAGGTCGCCCGCCTCTGCCAGGTTACCAAGCGCACCGTCATCCTCTGGATCGATTCAGGCAAGCTCAAGGGCTATCGCGTGCCTGGCTCCCGCCATCGGAGGGTCACCGAGCAGGACCTCCGCGATTTCCTCCGGCGATACAAGGTTCCCGAGGCCCTCACCACCCTGCGCCGCCGCATCCTCATCGTGGACGACGACCGGGACCTCCTGGAGCTGCTCAAGGACACCCTGGGCGACCGCTACGAGATCGAGGTGGCCGAGACGGCCCTCTCCGCCGCCTCCCGCCTCCCGGTCTTCCAGCCCGATATGGTCCTACTGGACATCCGGCTGCCGGACGTCTCGGGCCTTGAGGTCTGCCGCCACTTCCAGGCCTACAAGGCCGCGCGCCGGGTCCCCATCCTCACCATGTCCGCCTACGGGTCGGAGATCGACCCCCTCGAGATCCGCCGGAGCGGGGCGGATGCGTTCCTGCCCAAGCCCCTGAAACTCGTGGATCTCAAGCAGCGCATTGAGGCTATGGTCGGTTGAACCTGTTTTTCGTGGAGGAGACAGAGGTGTCGAATTTCGGCGACCTGGTGAAGCGGTTGAGGAAGGAAAAGGGGCTCACGCTGGAGGCCGTGGCGAAGAAGATCGGCTCCCACAAGGGGTACGTCTCGGGGATCGAGAACGACAAGGTCAATCCCCCCTCGGTCAAGATCATCCGGAAGTTCGCCCGGATGTTCGCGCAGGACGAGCGGACGCTCGTCCGGATCGCCTGGGCGGACAAGGCGCCCGACATCATCCGGGAGGACGCGCAGCGCATGGTGGCCCTCGCGGAGAACGAGGGGGCTTCCGCGGTGGACCTGACGCGCGTGCCGCTCCTCAATTCCGCGTCCACGGGGTATGCGTCCGAGCTGAACCCCGACGGGCGTCCCCGTCCGGCGGTGGAGGCCTCCCTCATCATCCCTCGCACCCGCGCCTCCGTGGAATTCGCCGCCACTATCTGCGACGATTCCATGGAGCAGCAGGGCGGGACCACCTTCTCCCGCGGGGACATCGTGCTGCTCTCGCGCGAGGAGAAGATCCGGAACGGCTCCGTGGTCTACATCCTCTTCAGCATGCGCCAGAAGCGCCAGGCGCTCGTGCGCCAGGTGATGCTGGAGCAGGGGGAGCACATCGTGCTCCAGCCGCTCAACAAGGAGTATCCCCTGGAGTTCCTGACCCAGGACGACGTGGACGCGGTCTACCGCGTGGTGGGCCGCATCGAGATGTTCGAGAGGGCCACGGCCGATGTGAACGCCTGAGAATCCGGGGCCGCGGGGGACGGAGCATCCGGGAGCCGGCTTCTGTAACCCGCACCGAGACGCGCACCAGGGCGGACACCGTGACGCGCACCGAGCGACAAGGGTCGCCCGCGGCCCCTCTTGAAAAGTCCTTTTCCTCCCTCTCTCGATGCCGCTGGGGCGACTCACGTCGCCCGAGCGGCATTCCTTTTGAGTCGCCCGAGGGCGGGCGACTCACCCTCCGAAGCTCGACCGGAAGTCGAGCGAAGGAGGGTCAGCCAGGAGGTTTCTTGTCCGTAGGCTCTGCGTGCCCTGTGGCGATGGGGTGAGATGTTCTAGTCGTCCGGGTGCTTGGCGAGGAGCGCCTCGAGCTCCATCTCCTTGTCGCCCCTGCGGATGCTGAGCTTGACCTTGTCGCCCGGG
Organism: Planctomycetota bacterium; assembly: GCA_023261405.1. Taxonomy (GTDB): domain Bacteria; phylum Planctomycetota; class MHYJ01; order MHYJ01; family JACPRB01; genus JACQFK01. Next base: position 12 of record JAHFOZ010000249.1, on the reverse strand, counting down.
CGCTTCTTCCAG
>JAHFOZ010000248.1 GCA_023261405.1 Planctomycetota bacterium | reverse complement strand
GCTCTGGCGGAAGCGGCGCCGTCGCACGGCGTGAACCATGGAGACTGGACGGGACTCGCTCGCGCTGCGCCTCGGCCGTCCGATCGCGGTCGCCGTGCTCGCGTTCCTCGCCTTCACTCCCTGCCTCCGCGCCGATTTCGTCAACTGGGACGACGACGTCAACATCACCCAGAATCCCTGGTACCGGGGACTGTCGTCGGAGCACCTGAAGTGGATGTTCACGACCTTCCAGATGGGGCACTACCAGCCCCTGACCTGGATGACCCTCGGCCTGGACTACATGCTCTGGGGCATGAACCCTGCGGGCTATCACCTGACGAGTCTCCTCCTTCACGCGGCGAACGCCGCACTGGCCTATCTTGTCTTCCTGGGAATCCTGAGGAGGACGCGAGCGGAGGGGCCTGACGCGCTTCGCTGGGCCGTGGCGGCCGGCGCGCTCTTCTACGCGATCCATCCGCTCCGCGTGGAGTCCGTGGCGTGGGTCACGGAGCGCCGCGACGTGCTCTGCGGCTTTTTCCTGCTGCTCAGCATCCTGGCCTACCTGCGGATGGAACGGACGCAGCGAGAGGGCGGAGGCTGGGGGGCCTGGCTCGCCCTCTCGTGCGCCGCCTTCGCGGCCTCGCTACTTTCCAAGGCCCTGGGGATCATGCTCCCCTTCGCGCTCCTGGTCCTGGACATCTTCCCGCTCGGGCGGTTCCGGAGCGGCGCCCGCGCGCGCGTGCTCCTCGAGAAGGCCCCCTTCCTCGTGCTCGCCGTGGCCGACGGCGTCGTCATGCTCCTCTCGATGTCCCACATCGACGCGGTTCGCCCTGCCGGCGGATACGCCCCCGGCGACCGCCTCCTGCAAGCCGCCTACGGTCTCTGGTTCTACGCGTGGAAATCGGCCGTACCCGCCGGCCTCTCCCCGCTCTACGCCCTCGCCGACCAGGCGAGCCTCTGGAGGGCCGAGTACATCGGGCCGCTCCTCGGCGCGGGCGCGATCACTGCCACGCTCGTGGCCCTGCGCCGGAAGTGGCCCGCCGGCCTGGCGGCCTGGACCGCCTACGCCGTCCTCCTCTTCCCGGTCCTCGGCTTCTTCGTCTCCGGGTACCAGCGCGCCGCCGATCGGTACTCGTACCTGTCCTGCCTCCCGCTTTCGCTGCTCGCCGCCGCCGGGGCCGCCCGGCTGGCCCCTCACGGGCGTCTCGCGGGGATCGGCATCGGCTCCGGGCTTGCGGCGCTGGGGGTCCTGACGTTCCTCCAGACCGGGATCTGGAAGGACTCCTTCACGCTGTGGGACCACGTCCTCCGCAGCGAGCAGCGGGCGGACCTCCCCTACGTCAACCGGGGCAGCGCCCGGCGGGACAGGGGCGATCTGGACGGCGCCCTCGCCGATTACGCGCAGGCGCTCCGGGTGAACCCGCGTTCCGCCGACGCCCTCAACAATCGCGGCCAGATCCGGCAGCAAAGGGGAGACCTGGCGGGCGCCCTCGCCGACTACGACCAGGCCCTCTCGATCAATCCGAAGATGGCCGAAGGGTTCAACAACCGCGCCAGCCTCAAGACCCTGACGAAGGACTGGGAGGGCGCGCTGTCCGACAGCAACGAAGCCCTCAAGCTCAACCCTGCCGTGCCGGAAACCTGGGCCATCCGAGGCAACGCCCGCCTCGCCCGGGGAGACCCCGAGGGCGCGATCTCGGACTTCGAGACCGCCCTGCGCCTGGCCGCCCCCGCCTGGACGCACCGAAAGACTGTGGAGCGGATGCGGGAGGACGCCCGAAAACGCAGGGCCGGGCCCCGCTGACGCGCGATCAGCTCGCCAGCTCGGACGCCGCGCCGAGCGAGATGCCGAGCGCCCGTGCGGTGGAGACCACGTTGCCCTCGGGAGGGACCGTGCGGATCTTCCCGATGGCCTCCTTGATCGGGACCGGCACGATGTCGGGCGGCCGCAGCGCCGCCATCATCCCGAATTGCCCCCCGGCGATCATCTGCACCGCGGCGACCCCGTAGCGCGTCGCGAGCAGGCGGTCGAAGGTCGTGGGCCCGCCGCCGCGCTGGAGATGTCCCAGCACCACGCAGCGCGTCTCCTTGCCCGTCCGCTTCTTGATCTCGGCCGCCACCTGGTCGCCGATGCCGCCCAGCTGCGCCTCCTTGTCCGCGCGCATCGGGCCTTTCACGGCGAAATCGCCCCCCTCCTCCCTCGCCCCCTCCGCCACCACCACGAGCGTGAACTTCCGGCCCGCCGCCTCGCGGCGCTCGATCGCCCGGGCCACCGCCTCGTAGCGGAAGGGGATCTCGGGGATCAGGATCACGTCGGCGCCGCCCGCGATCCCCGCATGGACCGCGATCCAGCCCGCATACCGCCCCATCAGCTCCAGCACGAAGACGCGCCCGTGGCTGGCCGCCGTGGAGTGCAGCCGGTCCAGCGCGTCCGTCGCGCACGCCACCGCCGAGTCGAACCCGAACGTGATCACCGTCGCCTGCAAGTCGTTATCGATCGTCTTGGGGATGGCCACCACGGACGTCCCCTGCTCGAAGAACTGCTGCGCGATCGTCAGCGTCCCGTCTCCCCCGGCGGCGATGAGCGCCGAGATCCCCAGGTGCTCCATCGAGGACTGCGCCTCCGCGATGAGCTCCGGCGGGATCTGCCCCGCCTGCCCGTGCCCCGTCTTCGCCGAGAAGCGTCCGCTCGAGGCGGCGCCGAGGATCGTCCCGCCCTGCGTGAGGATGCCGGACGTGTTCTCGAGGTTGAGCGGCAGGAGGTCGCAAGGGGAAAGGAGGCCCTCGAACCCGCAGCGGATCCCCACCACGTCCCAGCCCAGGCCATGGGAGGCCTTTACCACGCCCCGGATCGCCGCGTTCAGGCCCGGGCAATCCCCGCCGCCCGTGAGGATCGCGATGCGTCTCGTCATACGGGGATTATTGTACCTGCGCCCTCCCCCGATGGGCAAGTCATGGAGAGATCGGCTGCTGCCCGGTAGAATGGGCATTCTCGATCATCGAAGGAGCTCAGTCCGTTCCCCGCCCTCTCGAACGGTTCTAGTACTGGGTGACGGCGAGGCGTGTGCCGCGCAGCTGACGAACGAGTTCACCATCGGTCGTGTGGAGGCGAGATCCGAGTTCCTGCGCGGTGGCGGCTGCAAACCCGTCGGCCAAAGACGTGTCCAGTCTCGCCACGCGCCGCGCGATCGCCTCGTCCGGGAGATGGATCCGGACGCCCGAAGCCCTGAGAAGCGCGACGGCATCCGCCCCCGTTGCTCGCGACCACTCCGCGGTGTGAATGAGGACCTCCGCGAGGTTCACGGCCGACACATAGAGTGCGATGTGGTTCGCGCGCACGGAGCGGAACAGGGAGTCGAGCTTCGCCGCCGAGCGATGGCCGCCGCGGATCCAGCCGATCGCGATGCCTGCGTCAATGACGCCCATGCTCACGTTTCGACGCCTCTCTCGCACGTTCCTTCCTCCGGCGCTCGTGGAACTCCTGGAGCGGATCGCGCCCGGTCTTGCGGCGCCAGGAGGAGAACCACGCCCGCGCCTGCTTGAGCATGGCGTCAAGGTCCTCGCCGGCGTCTTCCGCGGGACTGAAGACGAGCTCTCGGCCGGCCCCGCTCCGGACCGACAGCGATTGACCCGTCCGGAGCCCCAGCTTCCGTCGGTACTCCGCGGGGATGATGACCTGGCCCTTCGAGCTGAGTCGAACGATCGTGGCCTGCCGTCCCATGTGTGTAAGGGTATCACGTCTTACGAGCATCGTCAACGGCTTTCCGAGAGCCGTCATCCGGCGCACCCATGACTGGAGAGACCGGGCGCCGGCCGGTAGAATGACCCCTTGATGAAAGCCCTCTGGATCGCGCCGCTCGTCTTGGCGGCGGGCGGTGGGGCGCAGGACCCTGCCGCAGCCCCGGACTTCGTTCGCGACGTCCTTCCCATCTTTTCCGCGCGCTGCCATTCCTGCCACGGCCCGGAGAAACAGAAATCCGGCCTCCGCCTCGACACCCGCGCCTCCGCCTTGAAGGGCGGCGACAACGGCCCCGCGATCCGCCCCCGCGACGCCGCGAAGAGCCCCATCATCGTGCGCGTCACGAGCAAGGACCCCGAGGAGCGCATGCCCCCCAAGGGCGACCCGCTCAGCCCGCGCGAGACCGGCCTCCTCCGCCGCTGGATCGACGCCGGCGCCGTCTGGCCCGACGCCTCGGCCGGCGACGCCCGCAGGATCTCCTCTTCCCACTGGGCCTTCCAGCCCGTCCGCCACCTCGACCCGCCCGGAGCCCGCGGCCTCCCCCCCATCGACGCCTTCGTCCTGGCGCGCCTGGAGAAAGAGGGCCTGGCCTTCTCGCCCCCTGCCGACCGCTCCACGCTCCTCCGCCGCGTCTCGCTCGACCTCAGCGGCCTGCCCCCGACGCCGGAAGAGGCCGACGCCTTCCTCCGCGACGAGAGGCCCGACGCCTACGAGCGCGTCGTGGACCGCCTCCTCGCCTCGCCCCACTACGGCGAGCGCTGGGCCCGCCACTGGCTCGACCTGGCCCGCTACGCCGACACCAACGGCTACGAGAAGGACCGCAACCGCTCCATCTGGCCCTGGCGCGACTGGGTCATCCAGGCCCTCAACGACGACATGCCCTTCGACCGATTCACCGTCGAGCAGCTTGCGGGCGACCTCCTCCCGAACGCGACCCCCGCGTCGCGCATCGCCACCGGCTTCCACCGGAACACCATGATCAACGAGGAGGGCGGGATCGACGTCGAGGAGTTCCGATTCGAGTCCGTCGTCGATCGCACGGCCACCACGGCCACCGCCTGGATGGGCCTCACCGTCGCCTGCGCCCAGTGCCACAGCCACAAGTTCGACCCGATCTCGCACCGCGAGTACTACCAGCTCTTCGCCTTCCTCGACAACGCCGACGAGCCCGAGATGCCCGTGCCCGACGCCGTCCTCGCGAAGAAAAGCGCCGAGGCGGCGGAGAAGATCGCCGCGGTCGAGCGCGAGATGGACGCCCGCTTCGAATCCCTTCGCGCCCCGTTCGACGCGTGGAAGGACGCCCACAAGGCGAAGGCGCACCGCTGGACGCCCCTGGCCCCGAACGCCGTCACGGCCACCAAGGGCGGCACGTTCACCACCCTCCCGGACGCCTCGGTCCTCGTGAGCGGCGACAACCCGAACAACAACGCCTACACTGTCACAAGTGAGACTGGGGCTTCTGTGACAGCCCTGAGGCTCGAGGTCCTCCCCCACGCGAGCCTTCCGGACGGCGGCCCCGGCCGCGCCCCCCTCTTCTCCGTGGGCGACTTCCTCCTGAGCGAGGTGACGCTGGCCGACGCGAGAGGTCCCGTCGGGCTCAAGGGCGCCACCCAGAGCTACACGGAAGCCAAGCGCTCCGCCGCCCTCGCCCTCGACGGCAAGCTCGACACGGGCTGGTCGATCAAGGGCCGCATCGGCCAGGCCCACCACGCCGTCTTCCCCCTCGAGCGGCCCGCCGAAGGCCCTCTCGTCCTCACGCTCGTCCAGGAGTACATCCACCAGATGACGATCGGGAGGTTCCGCGTCTCCGTCACCACAGACGCGGCGCCCGTCGAGTCGAGCGGCCTGCCGGCCGACGTCGAGGCCGCCCTCGTCGCGGACGACGAGCCCGTGCTGAGGCGCCACTTCCTATCCGTGACCCCCGAGCTGGCCGCCGAGCAGAAGAAGATCGCCGAACTCCGGAAATCCGTGCCCCGAGCCGCCACGACGATGGTGATGGCGGAACGGCTGCCTCAACACACCCGGAAGACGCGGCTCCATCACCGCGGACAGTTCCTCTCCCCGAAGGAGGAGGTGGAGCCCGGCGTCCCTGCGGTCCTGCCGCCCCTCCCGGAGGGCGCGCCGCGGAACCGCCTCGCCTTCGCCCGCTGGCTCGTCGACCCCGCCCATCCGCTCACGCCCCGCGTCGTGATGAACCGCCACTGGCAGGCCTTCTTCGGGAGGGGCCTCGTCTCCACGCTCGAGAACTTCGGGATCCAGGGCGCGAAGCCCACCCATCCCGAGTTGCTGGACTGGCTGGCGTCGGAATTCGTCGCGCGGAATTGGTCCGTCAAGGCGATGCACCGGCTCATCGTCACGAGCGGGACCTACCGGCAATCCTCGGCGGCGACGCCCGCGCTTCGCGCCCGCGATCCGGAGAATCTCCTCCTCGCCCGGCAGTCCCGGTTCCGCCTGGAGGCCGAACTCGTGCGCGACGGCGCGCTCACCGCGAGCGGCCTGCTCAACCCGAAGATCGGCGGCCCGGGCGTCCACCCTCCCCAGCCGGACGGCGTCACGGAGCTCGCCTACGGCCAGCCGAAGTGGCCCGCGAGCCAGGGGCCCGACCGCTACCGCCGCGGCCTCTACACCTTCGCCAAGCGCACCGCCCCCTACGCCGCCTCCGCCACGTTCGACGCCCCCAGCGGCGAAGTCTGCGCCGCGCGGCGCGACCGCTCGAACACCCCGCTCCAGGCCCTGAACCTCCTGAACGACGTGGTCTTCCTCGAGGCGGCGCGCGCGCTCGCGAAGGCCGCGCAGGCCGACCCCGATCCCCTCGGACTCATCTATCGGAGATGCCTCGTGCGCCCCCCTGCGGAGTCCGAGCGCAAGGCCCTGACGGACTTCCACTCCCGCCAACTCGCCCGGTTCCGGGAGGGAAAGCCCGACCCCGCGGCGCTGTCCGGCGGAGGAGGCGCGGAACTCGCGGCCTGGACCGCCGTGGCCCGCGCGGTCCTGAACCTGGACGAGACGATCACGAGGGAATGAAATGGATCATGCGGAGATCACCCGGCGGCACTTCTTCTGCGAGTGCGGCGTCAGCGCGGGCCGCGTGGCCCTCGCCTCGATGCTCGCGGGCGAGGCCCTGGCCGCCCAGGACCGCGTCCTCCTCCCGCACGCCGCCGCGAAGGCGAAGCGGATCATCCACCTCTTCATGGCCGGCGCCCCGAGCCAGCTCGACCTCTTCGACTTCAAGCCCGAGCTGAAGAAGCACGACGGCCGACCCGTCCCGCCCGAGATCGTGAAGGACCAGCGCTACGCCTTCATCCAGCGCGACGCCCGGGTCATGGCCCCGCGCTACCCCTTCGCGAAGCACGGACAGTCGGGCGCCGAGCTCTCCTCCATGCTTCCCCACCTCGCGAAGGTCGTGGACGACCTCGCGATCGTGAAGTCCGTCACCACCGACCAGTTCAACCACGCGCCCGCCCAGATCTTCCTGATGACCGGGTCGCCCCTCCCCGGCCGGCCCAGCCTGGGCTCGTGGCTCTCCTACGGGCTCGGCAGCGAGGCGAAAGACCTCCCCGGGTTCGTGGTGCTCTTCAGCGGCTCGGGCGCGAGCGGCGGATCGGCCAACTGGTCGTGCGGCTTCCTCCCCACGCACCACCAGGGCGTCGCCTTCCGCTCGAAGGGCGATCCCGTGCTCTACCTGTCGAACCCGCCCGGGGTGGATGACGCGCTCCAGCGCGACACGCTCGACCTCGTCGGGAAGCTGAACCGCGAGCGCCAGGCGGCCGTGGGCGATCCCGAGATTTCCAGCCGCATCGCCGCCTATGAGATGGCCTACCGGATGCAGATGAGCGCCCCCGGCCTCATCGACCTCGCCTCCGAGGGCAAAGCCACGCTCGACCTCTACGGAGTGACCCCGGGCAAGCCCTCCTTCGGCGCCAACTGCCTCCTCGCCCGCCGCCTCGTCGAGCGCGGCGTCCGCTGCGTCACGCTCTTCCACGAGGGCTGGGACCACCACAGTGACGTGGCCGGCGGCCTCCGCGACCAGTGCGGCCAGACCGACCGCGGCTGCGCGGCGCTGGTCTCCGACC
>JAHFOZ010000247.1 GCA_023261405.1 Planctomycetota bacterium | reverse complement strand
ACGGCTTCGACAGCTTCCCCCACTTCTCCCCCGACGGGACGAAGCTGGTCTTCATCTCCAACCGCGACGGCAAGGACCCGCGGCGCGACCTGAACGTCTTCCTCGCCGACTGGAGGTAGCCCCATGGCGCGCGTGACCGCCGTCGAGCCCGCGAAGGCGGACCCCTCGCTCAAGCCGCTCTTCGACGACTTCCTCCGCGAGCGCGGCGCGGTGCCCAACATGTTCCGCACCCTCGCGCACGACCCGAAGATCCTGCAGACCTGGTTCGACGCCTTCCGCGCGACGCTCCGCGAGGGCGAGGCGACCACGCGAGTGAAGGAGATGCTGGCCGTGCGCGTGTCGCATCTCAACCAGTCTCGCTACTGACTGGGTTCCCACACGGGGCTCGCGCGCCGGTTCGGCGTGACGGAGGCCCAGGTGGGCTGCCTGCTCGACTCCGGGAAGGCCGACTTCAGCCCCGCCGAGCGCGCGGCGCTCGCGTTCGCCGAGGAGCTCACGAAGCAGCCGCAGGAGGTCCCGGACGCGACGTTCGCGGAGCTCCGGAAGCACTGGAACGAGCGGCAGATCGTGGAACTCGCGGCCGTGGCCTGCCTCTTCAACTCGTTCAACCGCTTCAACAACGCGCTGGACGTCGATCTCACGGTTTACCCCGGATCGCTGGACGCCAGGCCGCAGGATTGCGCGTAGCGCCTACCACTTCGGGTCGAGCTGCACGGCCGCCGCGAGCCGGCGCAGGTACTCCTTCTTCGGGATCTCGACCGCGCCGAAGCGCGCCGTGCTGGGGAGCACCTGTTGGATGTCCAGGAGGGCGAACCCGCGAGCCCGGAGCCGCTCGACGAGGGTGACCACGCAGGCGCCGCTCGCGTTCGAGACGGCGTGGAACATGGACTCCGCCATGAACGCGCCGCCGATGCGCACCCCGTAGAGCCCCCCCGCCAGCTTCCCGCCGCGGTACGCCTCGACCGAGTGGGCGTGCCCCTCCCGGTGCAGCGCCGCGTACGCGTCGCGGATCTCCTCCGAGATCCACGTGAGCGGGCGCGCGCAGCCGTCGATGACGCCCGCGAAGTCGCGGTCGACCGCGAACTCGAACCCCTTCATGTAGCGCAGGAGCCGGCGCGGGACGTGGGCCGCCTCGAGCGGGATGATGCTGCGCGGATCGGCCTCGTACCAGGCGAGCGCGCCGCTTTCCGGGTCCCCCATCGGGAAGAGCCCGCGCCGGTAGGCGGCGAGGATGACGGCGGGGGTGAGCGGGGGCATCAGGCCAACGGATCGACGACCTCGGCGCCGGATTTTCTGAAGGCGGTCAGGTTGCGCCTGGCCACGGTGAGCCCGTGTTCCAGCGCTGTCGCGGCGATCATTCCGACGGTGGTCCTCATGGAACGTAAGCTATCGTCTTGCTTATGCCGAGGCAAGCGCCCCCCACCGGATCCCCGCAGGCCCCTCCTCCGCCATGGGCGACGGATCGCTACTCCGGCGCCTTCTCCAGCAGCAGGGCCGTCTTCGGGTCGATGCGCATACCCCACGCTTCGCCGCGGAACGAGAACGAGTAGACCATCCTGTCGCGGCCGGAGTAGCCCCAGCCGGCGGAGTATCCCGCCGCGACGTCGCCGGCATCCAGCAGGTACATCCTGTTCCTGCCGCCGTCGTAGACCCGGGTGTAGGCCTTGCCGGTCTTCTTGTCGCCCACGCGCAGCAAGTCGCCGATGAGGACCCAATCGGCGTGCTCCGCGTAAGCCATCTCGCGTGCGATGCCGACCTTGCCCAGGTCGATATTCTCCGGCGCGACGACATCGAGCGCTTGGGTCCCGAAATCAAAGGCCAGGAGTCTGCCATCGCTCGCCTTGTTGTACCCGCCGCCGACCCCGCTGAGCAGCATCCGGTCGCGCTTTGAGTCGTAGACCATGCCCGACGAGTCGCAATACGGCGTGAACAGCCTGGCGTCGCCCTTGGCGCTCGGCTTGAGGTCCTGCCATCCGGCCTGGCGGTCGAACACCCAGAGGTTCGGTTGATCCGAGCCGGCGACGTTCGCCCACGCGATCGCACCGTGCGGGCTCCCGGCGATCACCACGCTGCCCCACGAATAGCGGAACGGAGGCTTGAACGGCTCGATCCGAAGCCAGTCCATCCGGTCGGGGTCGTAGAGGAAGCCCCGGGCGGTGACCATCAGCCTGCACTTCGGATCGTAGGCATACAGGTGATAAGCGTGCGTGTCGATCCACTGCCGGCCCATGATCGACGAGCCCGGTCCGCAGAAACCGTTGTAGCAATAGGGCTCATCGGCGTCATAGCCTTCGACGATGCGGTTGGAGACGGGCGAGTAGTGCAGCGGTGGCCCGCCGGACCGGACGCAGTGCCCGCCCCCCCACATCAGGAACTGCTCGCGATCGCCGTCCCAGGCGGCGGTGCTCCAGTCGCGCTGCCGGCAGCCCTTGGCTGGAGTCCGCGGCGCCGGCGTCAGCGCGACCCACTGGTTCGCCGGCAGCGAGGCCAGGTCCTTCGCCTTCGGGTCGTCGGGCACCTCGCCGTATTCGGCGCGGAAGTAGATGTCGCGATAGCGCCGCTCGCTGGCGGCCCGGCCGAGCTTCTCGCGCCCCGCAAGATCAAGCTTTCCGGTGTCGACTTGCATGGCCCACAGGGCGCTGAGCCGGTTCTTGCCGCCGGGAGCCGCGATGATGACGCGATCGCCCGGGTCCGCGGCCATCGGCGCGACTTCGAATGCCGACGAACTGTACCCGTAGAACGCCCCGATCACCGGGGGGATGAGGACGGTGCCGTCCTTGGCCGGTCGCACGGGCCAACTTCCGACCAGGTCCCAGCGGTCAGCCCTGGCGTCGTAGAGCCAGAGCTGCCGCGGGTCGAGCGGGATGTCCTCGGCGGCGGCGTAATCCGTGTTCGAGTTGGCGACATAGCCTTCGTACATCGCGACCCGGCCGCTGCCGGGCAGGAAGCACAGGGCGTGCCCGGCCCGCGGCGAGGGGGCGAGGTCCGGCTTCATCGGCCGCCATGTCCTCTTCTCGAGGTCCAGCGTCCACGTGTCGTTGAGCTGATAGTCCTCGTGGTCGCCGCCGAACAGGACGAACAGTTTGTTCGTCGCGTCGTAGACCAGCGGCGCGTTCCGTCGCGAGCGCGGCACGGGATACTGCTCGAAGGATGCGTCCTCGATCCTCCGCTGCATCGCCCGGGCCGCCTTCAGGGCGTCCAGCGTCGCCTTCGCCCTGAGCAGGTCGGCGACCCCGGCGAGGTCGTCCTTGAACGCCGCCATGCCCGGCCGCATGCCGAGATCGCCGCAGCGGGCCAGCAGCGCCGTCCGTTCCGCGTCCGTCCCGACTCCCTTCGGGTCGCGATACCAGGCCAGCCGGATCCGTCCGATCAGGTCGATCGTGCGTTCGGTGGCTTCCACCCGTTCCTGGTGGCTCCGGACGACGTCCTCAGCCGGCAGCGGCAGCGTCGACCATTGACCGCGGGTCGCGTCGTAGATGGCGGTTCGCGTCCAGCCGACGTTGTCAGGCCGCTTGTCGGACCCGACGACGACGATCCGTCCGGCGTTGTCGGCCGCGAGCGTGTGCCAGCTCAGGCCTTCCAGTCCGGCCGCCGGCGGGGCGACCTTCCACGTCCCGGCCTCGACATTGAACGTGTAGAGCACCGGGCCGTTGGACAGGCAGTAGACCGACCTGGTCCTGGAATCGTAGGCCGCCTGGTAGTACGGATGGATGCTGCCCTTCCCGTCAGGCCGGCCGGTGGACAGGTCCGTCCACGCGTGTTTGTCCGGGTCGAAGGCCTGCACGGTGTCTCCGACCAGGAGCATCTTCTTCAGGTCGCCCGCCCAAAGCAGCACGGAGCCCTGCCGCTGCAGATGGCCTTCGGCGATCTTGGACCACCGGTTCGGTTCCTCCGTCGCGCTGCCGGCGAGGGCGAAGACCGCGAAGCATAAGGCAAAGAATCGGGAGGGGTGGGGAGGGACCGCGCTCACGAGGTCTCCTTTCGTCTCAACATACTACGCCCCCAGGCGCTTCGCTTGATGAGACTCAAACCGGCCCGGAATAGAAAAGCCCCGGTCTTGCGACCGGGGCTTCCCAGAAAAATCCGTAGTCAGTGGCCCCCGCGCAGGCGAGAGCACGCCTGCTCTCTTAGCCCGAGAGCCTCCGAATACTTTGACCACTCCGCAAAGGATCACCGTATGTTTCGCCCCCACTGCGATCTGAAAAACAGTATAGCCCGTCCCCCGCCGGGGTGGGGAAAATAATGGACGCCCCTATTTCGGCGTCTCCTTGGCCGAGGTCACCTCCAGGGACAGCACGGCCTTGCCGTCCTTGCCCTTCGCCTCGGTCACCTTCCCGCCCAGCGTAAGGGCGCTCCTTCCGCCCTCCACGAGCTTCCGGAGGTCCTCGCCGGCCTTCAGCTGGTACTCCTGCTGCGAGCCGCGGGCCGCCAGGACGTAGGCGTCGCCCTTCTTCTCCACCGTCCCGGCGATCGCCCGGATTTCCAGGCCGATGTAGTCGTAGTCCTCCAGGTCCTTGCACATCTTCTGGACCCGCGAGGGGAGGAGCGGCTTCTTCTCCTGCACCTCCACGTCGTAGAAGTACTTGCTCTTGGGGTCGCGGCCCCGCACCTTGGCCGATACGACGCCCTCCAGGCGTCCGAGGCTCTTCTCGAGGGCCTCGATTCAGCCGGGCCCTCAGACCTTGTCGAATTCCACCGTGGCGGTGTACGCGGGCTCGTCCGGCCGCGCATCCGCCGCCACCGCCAGGGCCGCGAACGCGGCCGCCAGGAAAATCACCCTCATGCCGTCACCTCGAATAGCTCACTTCTTATACGACCGACACGGGCCATTCTATTCCACGAAGCCGCTCCCGGGAAGTTTCCTGTTGCATTCAATCCCCCGTTCGGCCATGCTGGTCTCTCCATGAGACCCGTTCACGGAAACGTGCGAATTACGAGCCGCGGGTGACGGCGGCAGGCCGCCCACCCCATCGCGCCCCCTTTCCGTGATCCGTAAGCTCCCCTGATTCTGGAGGACAGGTCCATGCCCCGGCTCGTCAAGATCTTCGACACGACCCTCCGCGACGGCACCCAGTGCGAGGGCATCGCCTACTCGATGGAGGACAAGGTCCGCATCGCCCGCCGCCTCGACCAGCTTGGCGTCCACTACATCGAGGGCGGCTGGCCAGGCTCCAACCCCAAAGACGTCCGCTTCTTCCAGGAGATGCAGGGCGTCTCCCTGCGCCACGCCAAGCTCACCGCCTTCGGCTCCACCCGCCGCCCCGGCGTCAGGCCCGAGGCCGACGCCAACCTCCAGCGGCTCGTCGAGGCCCGCACCCCCGTCACGACCGTCTACGGCAAGAGCTGGGACTTCCAGGTCATCGAGGCCCTCGGCACCACGCTCGAAGAGAACCTCGCGATGATCGCCGACTCGGTCGCCTTCCTCCGGCCGAAGTTCGAGGAGGTGATCTACGACGCGGAGCACTTCTTCGACGGATTCAAGGGCAACCAGGAGTACGCCCTCCGCAGCCTGGAGGCCGCCGCGAAGGCCGGCGCCTCCGTCCTCGTCCTCTGCGACACGAACGGCGGCACTCTTCCCCACGAGGTCGTGGAGATCATCCGGGCCGTGAAGTCGCGCGTCTCCACCCCTCTCGGCATCCACGTCCACAACGACGCCGAGTGCGCCGTGGCCAACTCCATGGCCGCCATCATGGAGGGGGTGGACCACGTCCAGGGGACCATCAACGGGATCGGCGAGCGCTGCGGCAACGCCAACCTCTGCTCGGTCATCCCGAACGTCATGCTCAAGCTCCGGCTCCCCTGCCTGCCGGAGGGCTCGCTCGCGGAGCTCCGCGAGGTTTCGCGTTTCGTCTCGGAGCTCGCCAACCGGCCGGCCTGGCAGCACCAGCCCTACGTGGGAGACTCCGCGTTCGCCCACAAGGGCGGCATGCACGTCTCCGCCGTGACCAAGCACCCGGAGACCTACGAGCACGTGAACCCGGAGCTCGTGGGCAACCGGCGCCGCGTCCTGGTCTCGGAGCTGGCCGGCCAGTCCAACATCCTCTGGAAGGCCCAGCAGGCCGGCATCGACCTCACCAAGAACACCCCCGAAGTCCGGCAGCTGCTCCAGACCCTCAAGGAGCTCGAGGACCAGGGCTTCGAGTTCGAGGGCGCCGAGGGCTCCTTCCAGCTCCTCATGGAGAAGGCCACCGGCGCGGTCCAGGAGGCCTTCGACCTCGAGGGCTGGCGCGTGGTGGTGGAGAAGCGCGGCGACGCGCCGCCCGTGTCCGAGGCCACCATCAAGCTCCACGTCAGGGGCATCCCCGAGCACACCGCCGCCGAGGGGAACGGCCCCGTGAGCGCGCTCGACAACGCCCTCCGCAAGGCGCTCGACGAGTTCTACCCGAACCTGAAGACCATGTCGCTCCGCGACTACAAGGTCCGCATCCTGGAGCAGACCCACGGCACCTCGGCCAAGACGCGGGTCCTTATCAGCTCCGGCGACGCGCACGAGACCTGGGGTACCGTGGGCGTCTCGGCCAACATCATCGAGGCCTCATGGCAGGCCCTCGTGGACTCGGTCGTGTACAAGCTCCGGATGGACGAGCGCCGCGTGAAGCCGGGCCAGCCGGCGCCCGCGGACCAGGCCAAGGGCTAACCCGCGAGGATCTTCCTCGCCGCGGCCTGCGCCTCCTCGAGCGTCGTCACCGCCCCGTCGAGCTGCATCTGGTAGACCTGGTCGGCCACCGCCCCCACGCGCGGGCCGGGCTGGAGCCCCATCTCGAGGAGATGCCGGCCCATGAGGATCGGCTTCGGCGGGCCGGTCATCACGTCCGCCGACCGCACCCGTCCGAGAAACCACTCCTGCGCGGCCGCCTCCGGCTCGCGGGCGCCCGGCGCGCGGCGGCCGAGCGTGTCCGCCTTCGCCACGCGGTAGAGCAGGTCGAGGTCGCAGCGCAGCGCGAGACGCCGGAAGGCGGCGTCCCGCACGCGGTCGCGCTCGAGGTAGAAGACCCCCGGCTTCAAGTGGTCCGCCACGATCGCCTTGACCTGGGTGCGCACATCGTAGCCGTCCACCGTGTGGACGTTCAGCCGATCGAGGAGCGCCTCCGTCGGCGGCACGCCCCGGTCCTCGTGATCGAGCGAGCGGATGCGGCCGTCGATCACCTTCGTGGTGAGCGGCTTCCCGAGGTCGTGGCAGAGGGTGCCGAGCATCACGGCGAGCTGCTTTCCCCTGGGCAGGTCCGCGATGAGGTCCGCCGCGATGTCGATGGCCTGCAGCGTGTGCACCCAGACGTCCCCCTCCGGATGCCACGCCGGCTCCTGCGGGCAGCCCGCGAGCGCCTCGAGCTCCGGGAAGAGCCGGCGGATCACGTCCATCTCTCGGCCGGCGGCGAAGCCGAGCGAGGGGCGGCGCGCGCGGAGGAGGAGCTTCTCGATCTCGCCCCAGACGCGCTCGGCCGGCAGATCGTCGAGCGGGATCGAGCGGCAGAGCGCGACCGTGGCGGGGTCGACCGAGAACTCGAAGCGCGCGGCGAACTGCATGCCCCGGAGGACGCGGAGCGAGTCCTCGGCGAAGGTCGCGGGGTCCACGGCGCGGAGGCGCCTGGCCTTGAGATCGTCCAGCCCGCCGTGCGGGTCGAGGAGTTCGCCCGT
Organism: Planctomycetota bacterium; assembly: GCA_023261405.1. GTDB lineage: Bacteria > Planctomycetota > MHYJ01 > MHYJ01 > JACPRB01 > JACQFK01. The sequence continues at coordinate 165 of JAHFOZ010000247.1, read as the reverse complement.
GTCCGGGTCGGCCAGGAGGGCGTTGATCGTGAAGTCGCGGCGCCGCGCGGCTTCCTCGACGCTCATCGAGGGGTCGCCGTCGATCGTGAACCCCTTGTGGCCGCGGCCGGTCTTCGAGTCGCGCCGCGGGAGGCTGACGTCGACGGTCCCGAGCTTGTAGACCGT
>JAHFOZ010000625.1 GCA_023261405.1 Planctomycetota bacterium | reverse complement strand
CGAGAAGAACAACCTGAAGGCGATCACGATCCCCCACACGGGGGCCGACCCCGGCATGGGGACCGCGTGGGAGCTGCAGGACGACCGCTACCAGCGGCTCTGCGAGATCTTCCAGGCCTGCCGCGGCTCGTACGAGCACGCGGGCTGCCCCCGCGAATTCACCCAGACGGCCAACAAGAAGGGCTTCTACTGGAATGCCCTCGAGAAGGGCTACCACGTGGGGATCATCGCCTCGAGCGACCACGGCTACGGGGTTTCGTACGCGTGCGTCTACGCGCCGGAGAACACGCGGGACGCGATCTGGCAGGCGATGTGGGACCGCCGCACCTACGGATCGACCACTTACGGCCTCGTGCTGGATGTCCGGAGCGGCGGGCACTGGATGGGCGAGGAGTGGTCGTCCAAGGAGGCGCCGGTCCTCGAGGTCGCCGTGAAGGGCACGGCGCCGATCCGATCGGTGGAGATTATCGGCCGTTCGAAAGTGCTCCACGCCGAGGGAAGCCGGGAGAAGCCGCTCGACAGCGCCGAACACCGCCTCCGCTGGACCGACCCCGACTGGGCAGCGCAGGACAAGGAGCAGTGGTACTACGTGCGGGTCATCCAGGCGGACGACGAGATGGCCTGGTCCAGCCCGCTGTGGATAAAGCCCCTGCGTTAACGTTTCAGCGCCGCAAATTCGTTAACACACGCTACACTAATCCCTGATGCGCACGACCCTCCTCCTGCTGGCTTTGGCCTCGGCCGCCGTCGCGCAGGAGTGGATTCCGCTGGATGGCCGGTCCAAAGCCGTGGGCAACGCGGGAGTCGCCTTCGCGGAAGGGCCCGCCGCCGCCTACTGGAATCCCGCCAGCCTTGCCTACAAAGCCGAGAAGCCGTTCGACTTCTCCACGGGCGTCGGCTTCACCATCAGCGCCTTCGGAGACGTGGCCATCGAGGGGGACATCCTCGCCGACGTCGTCCACGTGACGGACCTCTACTCCGACCTCAACTTCCAGGCCATCCAGACCCGCATGAACGCGGGCACCCACACCTCCCAGGACGTGCAGGACGCCCTGAAGATCATGAACGCGGTGCTCGCCCTGGACGACCCGGGCAAGGGCTCGATCGCCCACGCCGGCGGGGGGTTCGACCTCAAGATCGGCCCCTTCGGAATCTTCGCCCGCGCGCTCGGCACCGTGGCCATGGACCCCTTCTACGACTTCTCGCCCGGGAATTCCTCCTCCCTCACCTCGACCGACTTGGCGACCTTCTTCGGCCAGATGCCCGACGGCGCCGTGGCGCTCAGCGGGGCGGGCAGCGCCCTCGCCGCGAAGCTCTTCTCCTGCGGCCTCACGGGCAACTCCGACGGCGGCGTGGCCACGGACGCCGAGGAACTCGCCTTCCAGGCGCAGACGGCGCTCGGCGACGCGGCCATCTCCGACCCAAAGATGCAGGAGGCGCTCTGCGCCGTGGCCCAGGCCACCCTGGCGGGCGCCGGCGGGGCCGCCTCGAACACGCTCTACTTCAACGGCTCGGGCGTGGAGATCCGAAGCATCCTTCAGCGCGAGATCGGCATCTCCTTCGGCCTGCCCCTCTACCCCTCGATCCTGAACGTGGGGATCGGCCTCAAGGAGATCATCACCGACAGCTTCTATCGTCGGATCACCCTCAAGGAGATCGATGAGGACGATGACCTCCTCGGCCGGGTGAAAGACGAGTACAAGGAGAACAGCAAGCGGTCCAATGACTTCAACATCGATCTCGGCGCCACCGTCTATCCCCTCTCCTGGCTCACGGTGGGACTCTCCGCCCGCAACCTGATCCCGATGACGATCGACATTGCAGGACCGGGCGGCGACATCCATCTCGATCCCCAGGTCCGCATGGGCGCGGCGGCAAGGGTCTCCATCCTCCGCTTCGGATTCGACCTCGACCTCACGAAGGACGACTCGGAGCTCCTCCAGGGTTACGAGTCGCAGACGCTGGGATTCGGGATGGAGATCGACCTCTGGGTGCTGCAGCTCCGGGGCGGGTGGTTCGACAACATCGCCTCCTCGACCTCGAAGGGCGTCTTCACCGGCGGCCTCGGGCTGAACTTCTATCTGTTCAAGCTCGACATCGCCGGCCAGCTCGCGCTTTCCGAGGTAAAGGTGAAGCCCGCCGACCCTGCCGCAGGGGACAATGAGCAGCTGGTCCCGGAGCGCCTCGGCGTGGGCGTCACGCTTCGGGTGGACCTTCCGTTCTGATGGCGAGGAAACGGGCCGCCGTCCTGAGCCTCGCGACGCTCGCCGGGTGCGGCACGCCGCTCACGCGCGAATCGGGGCCGCTCGACGCCCCTCGGCCGGAAGAGGCGAAAGTCGTCGTGTACCGCCCTTCCGGAAA
>JAHFOZ010000002.1:19189-36661 GCA_023261405.1 Planctomycetota bacterium | reverse complement strand
CCTCCGGGTGGCGGGGCCGGACATGCGCCGACCGCATCGCGCCCAGGTAGGTCGGGCCGTAGGGACGCTCATTCGGGACGCCGTCCGGACGGACCGCCTTCGCATTCCCCCCGTGGCAGTCCGTGCAGCCGAGTCGGACGTCGGCCACGTGCATGGTGGGGTCGTCGAAGAGCCCGGGCCCGGGCTTGCGCTCCGGCATCGCGTGGCAGCTCAGGCACCCCGCGCTCTTCGCGGCGGCCGCCTCCTTCGACTGGCGGCCGAGGTCCTCCGCTGCCGGACGGGGGCTTGTCTCCCCAGGGGACTGCGGCTCGCCCCGGCAGGTCGCCAGGAAGATCAGGAGGACGGCGAATCGGGCGTGCGACATGGGACCTCAGTAGACCAGCGTCAGCTGGAGGAACGTGGAATACAGGGTGTCGCGGCTTTCGTAGAGGTCCGCGAACCCGTCGCCCGGGAAGAAGAGGGCGCCGGCGAGGGTCAGGACCAGGTTGTTGTTGAGGAGGGGCCGCGTCACGAGCCCCAGGCCGAGTTCGTAGCCCAGGTCCCGGCTGATCTCCGGCTGGAAGGTGAAGACCTCGAGGGATTCGGTGTGCTCGAACCGGAGGAGCGTGGCGTTGAAGACCGCCTTCACCTCCTGGGTCAGGTCCGCGTCCAGCCCGAGGTTATAGAGGAAGAGCCCGGGGTTGACGAAGTTGAGCTGCCCCTGCGTCTTGCTGCTGCGCAGGTCCGGCAGGTGGCTGTTCCGGTTCACGAGATTCACGCCCTGCAGCCTGAGCGCCTGCCGGTTCCAGAAACTGAAGGGGCCTCCCGCGAAGTTGGGCGCCTCGAAGATGGAGTCGAAGCCCCGGGCCGTGTCGTCCCGGGGATCGTCGTCGCCCGAGGCCCAGAGGAAGGCGCCCCGCACGCGGAACCAGTCGAAGTCGTACGAGAGCTCCAGCGCCGCGAGGTAGGCCTCGATGTTCACCTCGCGCCCCGCGAGCGGGTTGAACTCGTCGAGCCCGCGCGCCGCGTAGAACGCGTGGGTGAGGTTCAGGGCGCCGATGTGGCCGTCGCCCGCCCAGCCCAGGTAGGTGACATCCACGTCGTGCTCCTGGATCGTCCCCGCGATCGCCGGCCGCACGAGCGAGTGGTTCGTGTCGTACTCGACCTCCCCGTCGTCCCGGCTCACATGCACGCTCGCCTGCGCGGTGTAGCCGGGCCAGATGAAATCCTGGACATAGACGTTGGCCACATAGATGGTCTGGCCCCTCATGCGGGGGGTGTTGAGGTCGCTGTTCGTATCCTTTTCCAGCGGGTCGAAGAAGGCCGCATTCCACTGCACGCGGTTCGACGCGAGCGTGCCGAAGAGGCGCGCGCCGAGATTGGTGTCGGAGAACATCAGCCCCCGGAAATCGCTCGTGAACGGCTGGATCCCCGCCCGGAGCGAGACGAAGTCGTAGTTCCCGCTCACGTCGAGGAGGTGGACCTCCGCCAGCGCCTCCTGGAGCGCGGTGTAGTGATCCGGCCGGGACGTCTCCTCGCGCACGTCGGGAGCGACGACGGCGTTCTCCTGCACCTCGAGCCAGGTGGCGTTGAAGGCCCCGGTGACGCGGATCTCCCAGTCGCGGGGGCGGAAGGAGGTCTCGCCGTGGTAGAGCTCCAGCGTGGCTGCGAGGTCTTCGCTCAGGAAGAGCTGCTCCCCGCCGCCGAAGAAGTCCGCGTTCCGAGGGGAGGCCATGCTCACCCCCCTCGCCACCGGCAGCTTGCGCGCCTCGGCCGTCGTATCCGTCCGGGCGGTCAGCGCGAGGAAGATGTTCTGGCCCAGCACGGGGTAATCGCCCTTGAGGAGGTTCTGGTGGTAGGGGTCGTAGAGCCGTCCGGGCTCGTTGAGCGGGTATTCCGCGAAGGGGATCCGCCAGCGGTCCGGGACGGGCACGGCGTCGGGGATCGGCTCCTGGGGTTTCGGGGAGTCCGCCTGCAGGGACAAGACCATGAAGACGGCGGTGGCCGGGCTCATTGCACCCCCTCGAAGGGGTTGCGGGGGTAGCGGGTCCAGGGGAGCAGGGCTCCCCGGACAAAGTAGTTGTCGCAGCGCAGCGCGGTGGGCGCTCCGAAGCCCGCGGCCCCGGCCGAGGCGGTGTAATCGTCCTGGTCCACTCCGTCGCCGCTCACGCCGATGCCGCCGACGAGGACGCCGCCCTTGTAGAGGGGGATCCCTCCCGGAAAGATCGTGATCCCGTTGCCGTTGGTCGCGTCCACGGTGCTGCCGGGCGTGATGTCGAGCCCGGCGATGCCCGCGCCCAGCCCTCCGGGCAGCGCGTCCTGGATGCCGCTGAGCGGGCCCGGATAGGTGCCGTCGATGCCGGGCGGGTAGAGCGGCTGCGCCATCCAGCCGATGGCGCGGGTCGTGACGGCGGACCCGACGGGCAACCCGTCGATGGGCTCGCCGAGCTCGGGCGACGCGATCCCGTTGCTGTAGGCCACCACGGTGCGCGCCTTCTGCACCGCGAGGTCGAGGCTGAAGCGCGTGCAGTCCGCGGGCCGGAAGACGCCGAGGATGTTCCCCGCCGTGTCCACGACCGCGATGGTCGTCTGCGCGCGGGTGCCGTAGGGAGCCCGGATCGCGGCGCGGAGCTGAACCATGAGGGCGGCGGCGTTCGAAAGGATGCTGGTGACGTCGGCGGACACGAGCTTCGGCGTCGCGACCAGCGGGCTGCTGATGATCGGGAAGACCACCTGGCCGGTGACGCCCCCGAGCGTGGCGATCGGGAGCGCGGCGGGCGGGCCGCCGGCGACGATCGTCCCCGCGCCCTGGGTGACGGGATCGACGACGGAGCCGGGCAGCGCGGCGAAGGCCAGCGCGGCATAGACGAACGGCGGCTCCACCCGGGCGAAGTCCAGGCGGATCCCGTCCACGAAGATCTCGCAGGCGCGGATCGGGTGCGGCGCCATGAAGCCCCGCGTCGCGGTCACGGCGCACTTCTCGTCGGCTCCGCCGCTCACGCCCACCGCGCCCACGAGCCAGCCTCCTTTATAGAGGGGGAGGCCGCCCGCCGCGCCGGAAAACCCGTTGGGGTCGGGGAGCGGGGTCGGGTTGCTGCTGATCGGAGCCCCGCCGGCGCCGACGCCGCGGACGACGTCGCCGGCCGTGTCGTTCGAGTTCTGGACGCCGAAGAGCGGCCCGCCCGGGGTGAACTGGACGCCGGGGGGGAAGTGCTGGTCGACGATGAAGGCGGCCGTCCGTGAGGTGAACGCGTTCTGGTTGCTGCTGAGGGCCGCCGCGGTCCGCGCCTTCGCGATGGCCGCATTGATCCCGGGGGCGCCGTCGGGAGGGAGCGAAGCCGGCACCGGGAAGACGGGGCCGAGCGGGGCGCCGGTCATCGCGAAGACGCCGAGCACGAAACCCTCGCGGTCGACCACCGCCACGACGGCGGCGGCGCCGAGGGCCGAGGCCTGCTCGACGCCCTGGCCGAGGATCGTTTGGATCTCGGCGACCGTGAGGGGCGTGTAGGCCGGAAGGGATCCGCCGCCCCACTCCTCGACGAGCGGTCCGCAGACCGAGCTCTCATCCTCGGCCTTGCGCGTGCATCCACCCAGTTGCCAGGAGGCGGCCAGGAGGAGGATGGTCGGGAGGCGGAGCCCGCGGAGCAGAGGGTTCATTTCACGACATCCCCGATGCGGAGCGTCCCTTCCGAGGTCCGCTCGCGCGCCTTGTCGTGGAACGTGTGGCACGTGGCGCAGGCGGTGGAGACTCCTCCCGCGGCGCTGTGGCACTTCAGGCAGGCGGCGCGGGAGGGCATCAGGAGGTCGGCGGTGAGCTTGCTTTCGCGGGCGGCGTGGCACTCGGTGCAGCGGAGCTCGCGGTGGGTCTCGTGGTTGAAGACCGCATGGACGAACCAGCGTCGGGGCGTCCCCTCACGCCCGGGCAGACCCGGGCGGAGGCCCGTGCGCGCCACGACGGGGGGCACGTCGGGAAACTTGTCGCCCAGGTCGGTCTTGTGGCACTTCATGCAGCCGTCCGGATCGGAGGTGTAGAGGGGGACCTCGGCCTCGGTGACCTGCCCGGCGAGCGCGTCGCCGCCCGCCCCGCCCTTCGCGAGCCGGCTGCGGAGGAAGTCGCGGACCGCGTCGGGCGCGACATGAGGGACCGGGGCGTCCTTGAGCTTGAGCGGATGGCAGTCCCGGCAATGGGTCTCGTAGAGCACGGGGGCGCGGTAGGCTCCGCCGGGGGCGGAAGGATGGCAATAGGAGCAGGAGAGCTGGAGGGTCCCGTCCGCCGCGGCCTCGATCCCCGCGCGGCCGGAGAGCGCCTTGAGCTGGGTCCGGATGAGCTCGCGCTTCTGCGCCGTATCCGGCTGCAGGTGCACGGCGTGGTTGAACGACACGACGGTGGGGTCCGCCTTCTTCCGCGCCACGGCGGCGAATTCCGGGTGGCCGCGCTCGAACCCTTCGATGCGCGCGTGGATGGCGTGGTCCGCGCCGGCGGGGCAGGTCGCGGGGTGGGAGCCCGGCCCGGCAGTCTTGAGGTCCGCGTGGCAGGCGATGCAGTTCATGTCGCGGACGTCGGCCAGCTTCGCGCGGCTCTCGTGCTCGATGTGGCAGCTCGAACAGCGGGAGGCGGTCTCGCGGCCCTTCGTCCCGCGCACGAGCCCGGCGGCGTTCAGGTGGTGGACCGGGCCGTCGTGGCAGCGGAGGCAGGCGCGGTCGAGGCTTTCCTGCCAGGCGGCGGGGTCGGTGTAGCGCTGCCCCCACGCGGTGGTGTGGCAGGCGGCGCAGTTGCTCTCGAGCATGGCGTGGCGGGCGGACATGCCTCCGCTGTTGTACGCATGCTCGTCGCCCCGCGCGGCCATGGCGGCGACCCAGGCCGCGGCCACCACGGGCAGCGCGATCGAGAGCAGGGACCTCCAGCGCCGGAAGGGATGGGGGCGGGCGAAGTACGAGAGGTCGATGCGCCGGGCGCGGGCCTTCGTGTCGCGGAGCAGGGCCATCAGTACTTCACCGACTGGAACGCGTGAACGGCCCCCAGGAGGAGGAGCGAATAGGAAAGCGGGATGTGGACGAGCAGCCAGCCGTGGAGCCAGCCGTGGAGCCGGGCCTGGACCCTGAGCTGACGGCGCTCCTCGCAGATGACCTCGAGATCGCCCAGCGCGTCGTGGAGGGCCGGGGGGAGGACGGGCCTCACGGAGGCGAAGAGCGCGGCGGCGCGGGGGGCGGCGGCCAGCGGGCCGGTCCCGCCCGCGGATTCCAGGAAGGGTCGCACCTGGCTGGCATGGAAATCCCGCAGGGGGGCCGCCCCCTCGACCGGCGGGCGGATGCCGGACTCTCCCTGCGGCTTCGCGCCGGGGGGCGGGCCGGCCGCCCTGGCCACGAGGGCGTCCGCCTCGGCCAGCAGCTGCGACTCCACATGCGGGATCTGCTCGTAGACGGTCTCCATGGGGACGCGCGTAGTCATGAGCCGCGGCAGGAACTGCTGGAGGACCAGCCCGAAGATCCCGCTCACGGTGACGAGCAGGAGGAGGGCCATGAGGACGACGGTCAGAGTCCCGCCCATCTTGAAGCCGGCGTGGAAGAGCGCCAGGGGGACGGTCAGGAGTCCCAGCCAGAGGTGCGCCCGCATCCAGGTTTCCGGCCGCCCCACGCGCCACGCGGGGACGCGGCGGCGCGCGCCGAGGAGGCCCGCCACGATCATGAGCGCGAAGGCCGCCGTGCCGAAGGCGAGCCCCGTCCAGGTTCCTCCCTCGGGGCCGTTGGGGGAGAGGAGATGGTACGGGATGTACACCGCGGTCGACGCCGCCAGGAGGGCGGCGACGCTCCAGGCCCAGGGCTTGTGGCGGGCGTCGAGCAGCATCGTCAGGCCGGCGGCGTCGACCTGGAGATGAAGAATTCCTGCGGGTCCACGCGCATCGCGGAGCTGTGGGGGCAGGCGTAGACGCAGCTGGGCTCCTCCATCCCGCTGCAGAGATCGCAGGTCACCGCCTTGGACTTGACCACGGGCTGCTGCCATCCCGGCTCGCCGGGGACGTCCTCGGTGGTCGTGACCGGGTGCATATTGATGTTGCCGTAGGGGCACTGCTTGGCGCAGAGGCCGCAGCCGATGCACCAGTCCTCGATGACGATCTCCATCGAGTCCTGCCGGTGGATGGAGCCGACGGGGCAGCCGATGAGGCAGAGCGGGTCGGCGCAGGAGCGGCACGAGGTGGCGACGAGGTACTTGTCGAAGCGGATGCCTTCGCGGACGAGGCGCGTGACGCCGTCGTGAGAGTCGGCGCAGGCGCGGACGCAGTCGTCGCAGCGGGTGCAGCTCTCGAGATCGATCAGGAGGAGGTTCTGCGCCTGCATGAGTCCCCGCTCCAGCAGGTCGTCCAGCGGCAGCGTCGATGGGGAGACGAAGGCCTGCCCGGTGGAGGTCTGGACGCGCTCGAGGTCCTTGTGGAATTCCTGGTGGACCCGGGGCGAGGCCTCCATGAGAGCGAGGATGTCTTCCCGGGGGATGCGGACCAGCTCCACGTGATCCGCGGCCAGGCAGGTGGCCGCGCGGACGCCGGAGCTCAGGATGCCCGCCGCGCCGAAGTAGTCGCCGCGGTGAAGGTAGCGCATGACCATCTCGCCGCCGGGGAACGCCTGAGACACCTTGACGAAGCCGAGCCGCACGAGGAAAGCCGCGTCGGCGGGGTCGCCCTGCTTGAGGATGACCTGTCCGGGCTCGTAGCTGAGGAGCTCCACCTTCGCGGCAAGCTCCTCGATCTTCGCATCGGGGAGCTCCTCGAAGAGGGGGAGTCCGCGGAGGTGGGTGCGGACGGCGCGCTGGCGGTATCCCTGGTCGAGCTTCTCCTTGAAGGCCTTGGAGCGCTTCTGGAGGAGGGTGAGGGTCGGGCGTATCATCTCGAGCATCTCGCAGTCCTCGAGCGCCCGGACCGTGGCGGAGCGGGGATAGAAGTTCAGGCAGGTCATCTCGCCGAAGAGGTCGCCGACGCCCATCTCCGCGATCGGCCGGTGCATGTCGAGGTCCACGGGCGCGTCGATGGGGATGACCTTGGTGCGCCGGGCGGTGTCGCGCGGGTCCTCGCGGTCCCCCGCCATGAACGTGGAGAATTTCCGGAACCAGCGGCGGAGGCCGCGTGCGAAGAGGTGCTCGTCCTTCCGGGCCTTGACGTGGGCGAGGGGCGCGGCGAGGTAGACCTCGACCCGCCCCTTGGAGATGTAGAAGGCCGTGGAGCCGTACTCGCCCTCGCGGCAGATGATCTCGCCCCTGGTGAACTTCCGGAGGACCACGGCGCCCGGGAATTTCTCCAGGCTGGCCCTCGGGATGTCCGCGAAGGGGGCGTACTGGAGGAGCTGGTCCGCGCTCAGGGGCTCGCCGCGGGTGAGCAGGATCTCGGCGATCGGCTTGGCGGCGGGGGCGGGTGAGGACATGATCCTCCTAAGCGAGTCCAATTCGATACGCAGGCAAGTTTCTAACCACAAAGGCACCAAGACACCAAGACGCTCAAAGGGCCCCTTGGTGCCTTCGTGTCTTCGTGGTGCAATCGGTGCTCACGAATCAGGATGGACATGCTCATGCGGTCCCGGCCAGGTGCGCCATCACGAAGTTCCCCTCTCTCCCCAGACATGTCCCGGGCGCGGGCCGGGCTGGGCGTCCGAAGGAGGCCCTTCTTATCGGCGATTGCCCCGGGGGAGTCAACCGATTTTTCGGCGTGCCCCTGCCGATCAGCGCGCGGGCCGGCTGCGGCCCTGGCTGCGGAGCTTCTCGAGGAGCTCCGTCATCCCGGTCACGATCTCCGGATGCTCTGCGGCGACGCTCTTCGTCTCGCCGAGGTCGCGCGAGAGGTCGAAGAGCTCGGCCGGACCTCTTGGCGTCTTAGGGACGAGTTTCCACGGGCCCTTGCGGAGCGACTGGCCGCCGGCGTGCTCCACGAGGTGGTCGCGCCCCTCCTTCGATTCGCCGAGGAGCGCAGGGAGGACGTTCAGGCTGTCGGGGCCGGCCTCGGGCGCGAGATCCCGGCCCGCGAGCGCGGCGAACGAGGCGAGGAGGTCGATCTGGCAGACGAGGGCGTCCGAGACGCCCGGCTTGATCCGCGCGGGCCAGCGGGCGAGGAAGGGGACGCGGGTGCCCGCCTCGTAGAGGCTGTACTTGGTCCCGCGCAGCGGCCCCGCGGGCGCGTGGCCGTTCAGGTCCTTCACGGCGCCGTCGGCGTAGCCGTCGTCGAGCACGGGGCCGTTGTCGCTGCTGAAGACGACGAGGGTGTTCTCCGCCAGCTTGAGGCGGTCGAGCGCGGCGAGCACGTCGCCCACGGAGGCGTCGAGCTGCTGGATGACGTCGCCCCGGGTGCCGCAGCCGCTCTTCCCGGCGAAGCGCGGATGGGGGACGCGGGGGACGTGGATGTCGTGGGTCGCCAGGTAGAGGAAGAAAGGCCCGTCCTTGCGCTTCTCGATGAATTCCACGGCCTTCTTCGTGAACGTGTCCGCCATGGTCTCGTCGGTCCAGCGCGCGGCCTTCCCGCCGGACATCCATCCGATGCGGCTGATGCCGTTGACGAGGGTCATGTCGTGGCCCTTGGTGAGCTTCATCGTGAGGAGCTCGGGGTTGTCCTTGCCGGTGGGCTCGTCGCCGACCTTCTTCGCGTAGCTCACCTGGATCGGGTCCTTGGGGTCGAGGCCGACCACGTGCCGGTCCTCCACGTAGACGCAGGGGACGCGGTCGCCGGTGGCGGGCATGATGAAGGCGGAGTCGAAGCCGATCTCGAGGGGGCCGGGTTTGAGCTCCCCGTTCCAGTCGAGGTTGCCGGTCCCGAGACCGAGGTGCCACTTGCCGACGACGCCGGTGGCATAGCCGGCGGACTTGAGGACCGAGGGGAGCGTGGGGCGGCCGGGCTCGATGATCAGCGCGGCGTCGCCGGGGAGGATGTTCGTGCCCTTCTTCCTCCACGCGTACTCGCCGGTAAGGAGCGCGTAGCGGGAGGGGGTGCAGGTGGCGGAGGCGGCGTGGCCGTCGGTGAAGCGGATTCCGCCGGCGGCGAGGCGGTCGAGGTTCGGGGTCTTCACGCGCGTGGCGCCCATGCACCCGAGGTCGCCGTAGCCGATGTCGTCGGCGAGGATGATGATAATGTTGGGCTTCGCGGGGGCGGCCTGCGCGGGGGCCAGGGCTAGGAGTGCGGCGAGGAAGCAGACGATTCTCATAAGGGGGTCTCCTTGAGGGGGGGGTCCCCGCCCGGCCATGCTAACCCGGCGGGGAAGGCGCGGGATGCGAGGAATCCGTGGGAGGGGGAGGCTTCCCCTCGCGGGGGGCGTACCGGGCGGCGATGAGGCAGCAGGCCGAGGCGAAGAGGAGGGAGAACGAGAACCCGATGAAGGTCTTCTCCGTCGATCCGGTGGCGTCGGCGATGCGGCCGAAAACCGGGGGCGCAGCCATGTCCCCCAGGAGATGGAGAACGAAGACGGCAAGCCCGAAGGCCATCGCGCGCTGCTGGGGGGAGACGATGTTGGCGATGTGGGTGTTGACGGCGGGCATGCACAGGAAGTAGCAGAACGCCCCGAGGCCGATCGCGGGCAGGGCGATCATCTTGTCCTTGACGAGGAAGCCGGTCAGGAGGAAGGGCAGACTGGCCGCAAACGCGATCCCCGACAGGAGCGCGTAGGCGCCCCGGGTCCGCTTGGCCAGCCGGTCCGCCAGGAAACCCGAAAGCATGCTCCCGGCGGCGCCGGCGATGACCGCGATCGTCCCCAGCGTGCGGGCCGCCACCTGCTTCGAGAACCCGTACTTCACCTCGAAGTATTCCACCCCGAAGTGGAGGAGCGGCTGGAGGAAGATGACGGCGAAGGTCTGGGCCAGGATGATGAACAGGAGCGTCCGATTCCGGAGGAGGTCGAGATAGGGTCGGATGCCCTTCGGCAGGGGCCCCGTGGGGGCGTGAGGGTCGGGGGACGGCCCCTTTTCGGTGCCGCCGCGCGGGGGGTCCACGAGCGCCCACACGAGGGCCGCTACGAGGAACCCGGGCGCCCCGGCGCAGTAGAAGGCGTTCTGCCAGTTGAAGCGGGCGGCGAGCTCGGCCCCGAGCAGGTAGCCCGCGGCGCCGCCGAGAGGAAGCGCGAGGAAGAAGGCGGAGAGCGCCTTTCCGCGGACCTCCCGGCTGAAGTAGTCGCTCAGGAGGGTCGGCCCGATGACCAGGCAGCCGGCCTCGCCGATGCCGATGAAGAAGCGGGTGGCATAGAGGAAGGCTTTCGAGCCCGTGTGTCCCGCCAGACCCGACCCGATCGTGGCGAGCGACCAGAGGAAGATGCAAACGGCGAAAAGGCGGGTCCGCTTGTAGCGGTCCGTCAGGAATCCGACGATGGGCGCGAACACCATGTACCCCAGCGTGAAGGCGGTGACCAGGTAGCCGAACTGCTCCCGGGTCATGCTGAAGGCGGACTCGAGGTCCGTCTGCAGGACGCTGACGATCTGCCGGTCGAAGTAGCTGAGGAAGTTGGCGAAGAAGAGCAGGGCGAGGGCGTAACGGAGGGAGCCTTTCGTCACGGGCGCAGAGTATGCCAGAAAGGGCCGGAGCCCCCCAAGGCTTTTAGACGCCCGCGAGCCGGCGCAGCTTCCGCTCGGCCACGGGCTCGGGCTTCATGAAATCGATCCCAAAGCCGAGCGACCCGTTCTGGTGGAGGCGGACCACCTTGCCCTTGAGCTCGATGTCGTCCGCGGGCTTCTGCATCGGCCGGAGGCCCACGGTGAAGGCCTCCACCGGGAACGTGGCGCGCGGGAGCGTGAGGTCGTTGATGCGGGCGCCGCAGAGGGAGATGTCGCGGATGGTGGCGACGCCCTGGTCGTACACCGAGCCGTCCTTCTGATAGATGGCGATCTCGGCGCCGATGGCGACCTCGTGGCGAAGGTGGCGGCGGCGGTGCTGGTACTTGAGCTTGCCGAAGTCGTATCCCAGGTCCCTGGCGGCCTTGAAGACCTTCCGGATCGTGTCCTTGCGGAACACGGGGCCCTGGCGCTTGTTGAGAATCTTGTTGACGCTGGAGACATCCAGGCCGACACGACGAGCGATCTCGATCTGGGTAACCATCCCTGTTGACCCTCCTTGCCCTGGACCCCGTTCCCGGTAATCTACGATCGAACTCCAAGGATAGGTTCAATTATGAAAACAATCAAGGGAGATCGGATGGCCCATAATGTGACATATTATGCATCCTCCGGCCCGGGGACCGCCTCCCGTCGGCCGGCGGACGCTTTCTGGGAGAATGTCGATTTTGTTTGCGCGTCGCGGGGTTAGTGTGTGTAATCTCAGGTCTTGGCCCGCACGGGGCGGGACGTTTTTTTTTCCAGGACGGTGGTCATGTATCAGGACAAGCAGTTGACGTGTGTGGATTGCGGCGCTCCCTTCACGTTCACCTCGGGTGAGCAGGAGCGTTTCGCGCAACTCGGGTTCACGAACGAGCCCAAGCGCTGCGCCCCCTGCCGGGCGGCCAAGAAGGCCTCGGGCGGCGGTGGCGGCGGCGGGGGTGGAGGCGGCGGCGGGCGCCGCGAAATGTTCACGGCGGTCTGTGCCCAGTGCGGCAAGCCCGCCCAGGTGCCCTTCAAGCCCCGGGGCGACAAGCCGGTCTACTGCAGCGATTGTTTCGGACAGAGGAGATAGGAGGAAACCATGGCGGCGAAGAAGGCCAACAGCGCGTTCATGAAGCCCCTGCAGCCCAGCGATGCCCTCTCCAAGATCACGGGCCCCAAGCCCCTTCCCCGGAGCGAGGTGGCGAAGAAGCTCTGGGTCTACATCAAGAAGCACGGGCTCCAGGACAAGACGAACCGGCGCATGATCAACGCCGATGAGGCCCTCAAGGAGGTCTTCAACGGAAAGAAGCAGGTCAGCATGTTCGAGATGACCGCTCTCGTCTCGAAGCACCTGAAGTAACTCGCGGCGCCGGCCCCCGAGCCCGATCCGGGCTCGGGGTCCATCCCGAGGTTTCTTTTGATTCCGGGTACCCCGGCTGATACGATGTCTCCTATGAAACCTGTTCTGATCGCGTTCCTTGTCCTCTCGGCCGCCGCCTGGGCGCAGGAGGATGTCTACCCGCAGCTGGCCCTGGGGCACCGGATCCAGATCACCTTCCGCAGCGGGGCGACCATCACGGGCCAGTTGGTCGCCATCAGCCGCGATCCGAAGGAGAAAATCGAGGCGGTGGACTACACCAAGGTCTCCGAGCTTACCCTCGACATGAGCTGGGAATACACCGGCCTCACCGGCACCATGTCCATCCGCAAGGACCAGATCAAGGAGATCCGCAAGCTCCAGGCCCTGGACCGCGCCACCCTGGAGAGGCTCCAGAAGGAACGGGAGTCCATGAAGAAGGCCATCGAGCAGGCGGAACGGGAGCGGCGGACGGCCGAGGACGCCCGGGACAAGGTCGCCCTGGAGGCCGCCAAAAAGGCCACCAAGGACGCCGCCGCCAAGGGCGGCCTCGGCGAGGCCGAGGAGATCAAGCAGCTCGACAAGCTCAAGCTGGGATTCGAGCTCCTCAAAAAGTTCCCCCCTCCGGAATGGGGTCCCCAGAAGATCAGCGAGATCGCCGCCAAGGCCACCCGCAAGCAGCCCGTCACGCCCGAAGAGCAGGAATTCGCCAAGAACATCGATGCCTGGGTGACGGCCAACTCGTACCGCGAGGCCAAGAAGAACATGAGCGAGGGACCCAAGGGCGAGACCCCGGCCCCGGCTCCCGAGAAGAAACCCTAGGGGTGAGCCCACATTGATTCGCCGATTCGCCGATTCGCCGGGTTGGCCCGCGGGGAATGACCCGGCAAAGCAATATAAGTTGAATCCCTGACGCGGCCGGCCGGGCTTCCCGACCGGCAACCCACAACAGGACGGCGGGCCAAAGGACGCGGATCCCGAGCGGACCCCTCTCCCCTGCCCCGCCGCCCGCATCGAGGGCCATGAACTACAAGGGCGTCACCCTGGACCCGTTCCAGGAACAGGCCATCGGCGTCATCAACGCCCGGGAGTCCCTCATCGTCGCGGCCCCCACCGGTGCGGGCAAGACCCTCGTGGCCGAGTACGCCATCGAGAAGTGCCTGCAGGAAGGCGCCCGCGTCCTTTACACCGCCCCCATCAAGGCCCTCTCCAACCAGAAGTTCCGCGACTTCACCCTCCTCTACGGCGACCGCATCGGGATCAAGACCGGCGACGTCACCCTGAACCCCGACGCCCAGGTCATCCTCATGACCACGGAGATCTTCCGAAACACCATCTTCGAATCCCCCGAGGCCTTCCACGACGTGCGCTACGTCATTTTCGACGAGATCCATTACCTCGACGACATCGAGCGCGGCACGGTGTGGGAGGAGTCCATCATCTTCGCCCCGGAGCACATCCGCATCCTGGCGCTCTCCGCCACCGTCCCCAACCTCGAGCAGATCGCCCGCTGGGTCCGCTCCATCCGCCCGCAGATCCCCCTCCACGTGATCCTCGAGGAGAAGCGGCCCGTGCCCCTCCAACACGAGATCTTCGTCCCGGGGCTCGGCCTCCGGAAACTGGCCGAGCTCAAGAAGCAGGAGACCGCCGGCGACATCAAGTCCATCTTCGCGAAGATCGACCCCGACCTCAACCCCAACCGCTGGCGCCGCTGGCTCATCGACCACCTGGCCGGAGCGGACCGGCTGCCCGTCCTCTGGTTCGCCTTCAACCGCCGCGAGTGCGAGGAGTTCGCCTCCCTCGTCCACCGCCCGCTGCTGGAGGCCCCGGAGCGCGCCCGCATCCTCGCGGTCTTCGACGAACTCCTCCTCAAGTTCGACATCCCGCGCGACGCCGGCACCGACCACCTCCGCCGCCTCCTGGAGAAAGGCGCGGCCTATCACCACGCGGGGCTCCTCCCCACGCTCAAGGAGGTTGTGGAGCGGATCTTCACCACCGGCCTCCTCAAGCTCCTCTTCGCCACGGAGACCTTCGCGGTGGGCGTGAACATGCCCGCCCGCACGGTGGTGTTCAACTCGATCTACAAGTACGACGGCAAGCGCATGGGTCCGATCAAGACGCGGGAGCACCACCAGATGTCCGGCCGCGCCGGGCGCCGCGGGATCGACCCCGTGGGCTACGTGTACAGCGTGGCCGAGTGGCCCCACATCGATGCCGCGGAGATCGAGCGCATCACGGCCGGCCCCATCGAGCCCATCCGCTCGCAGTTCAACCTCTCGTACGCGACCCTCCTCACGCTCTGGGAGCACCTGGGCGACAAGATCACCACCGCCGCGGAGAAGTCGTTCGCCAACTTCGCCTCCCTGCGCTCGAACGAGCGCCAGCTCCGCACCAAGGTGGGGCAGATCAAGCGCAAGCTCTCCGTGCTCCGCAGGATGAACTACATCCGCGACGGCAAGCTCACCCCCAAGGGGCAGTTCGCCCGGCAGATCCAGGGCTATGAGCTCCAGGTCTCGGAGCTCCTCTTCCGCGGCGTCCTCAAGACGCTCACCGAGGAGGAGCTCTGCGCGGTCTTCCACGCGATCGTCTACGAGGCCAAGAAGGCCGACTGGGCCCGCAAGTTCGAGCACGGCCGCTTCCGCTGGCTCCGCAAGAGCGCCTACGGCTGCGTGGACGACATCCTCCGCTGCGAGGACTCCGTGGAGCTCGAGGACCGCACCAAGAACCTCGATTTCAAGATGGCCGGCGCCGTCTTCGCCTGGGCCCGCGGCGCCTCCTGGGCCGAGCTCGAGGCCCACACCGGCGCCTCGGACGGCGACCTCGTCCGCTACTTCCGCCTCTCCCTGCAGCTCCTCCGCAACACGATGCACGCGCTCCCGAAGGAGGACCCGCTCCGCCACCGCTTCCGCGCGGCCGCCGACCGTCTCAACCGCGACGTCGTGGACGCCGAGCGCCAGCTCCGCCTGGGCTCGCAGGAACTCACGCCGCAGATCCCTCCTCCGTTCAACCCTGAAGAGCCATTTGTGGCCAGCCCCGAGGAGCCCCCTCTGGCCTGAACTCGCGGGAGGCTCGACGTGCGAAGGGCGATCGTGCTCCTGGTTCTCCTCGGCTGTTCCGCCCCGCCCGATCCGATGGAAAGGGTGGAGGTCCGGATGCCGTCCGTGGTCCGGCAGGGCGACACGGTTCAAGTCTACGTCTCGGGCGCGTGGCTCCCGGAGCGGTCGGAATTGAGGCACGCCTTGTCGGGCGCGAGCCGCGTGATCCATGAGCGCCTGCCCGGTTCACCCGTCTCCGAAGCGACCCCGGTCTCCGGGGCGTTCTCGTTCGTCGCCCGCGAGCGCGGCCCCCACGTCGTGCGCCTGACGGCCGGCGACTCCGTGAAGGAGATCCCCCTCCGGGTCGTCTCCCGCGTCCTCCGGGTCCTCTACGTCGAGCACCCGCCGCGGTACGAGTACCGCTTCCTCAAGAACGCGCTCCTCCGCGACCCCGATATCCTCTGCCACTGCTTCCTCACCTCGGCCGACGAGGGCTTCCCCCAGGAGCACACGCGATCCTCCGGGGATCCCCTCTTCAATCAGCCCCTCCAGGAATTTCCGCGGGATCTGAAGTCGCTCCTCGAGTTCGACGTCCTCATCTTCGGCGACGTGGATCCTGGACGGCTCGGGCCCGAGGCGGCCAGGAACATCAGGACCTTCGTCACCGAGTTCGGCGGCGGGATCCTCTTCATCTCCGGCATGATGAACAACCCGCGATGCTTCAAGGGAGGGGCGATGGCGGACCTCCTCCCGATCGTGCCGGGGGCCCCTCAAGGGGACTCCGAGGGGGCCGCCTCCATGCTCACCTACCGTCTCACGGACGCGGGCCGTGCCTCCACGGTCCTGCGCTTCGGCGAGGGAGCGGACGCGCGGAAACCCTGGGAGTCCGGGGAACTGCCGGCAGCCCGGTGGCTGCATCGGGTCGGTTCGGTCAAGCCGGGCGCGCGGGTCCTGGTGGAGGCCGCCGGGGGCTCGGTCGGTCCCCTCTTCGTGGCATGGGAGTGCGGTCGCGGCCGGGCGTTCTGGAGCGCCACGGATGAGACATGGCTCTGGCGCTACCTTGTGGGCGACTCCCCGTACTTCTACCCGTTCTGGCGCGGCGCGATCGAGTGGGCGGCCGGTCTGAAAGGTTGACGCCGGGTCAGAGGCGGAACTCCACTCCCAGGCCCGCCCAGCCTCCCGAGCCGCCCACCTTCTTGTCATCCGTCAGGACCGGCTCCTGGTATTCAAACTCCACCAGGCGGTATTCGCCGATCAGGCTCACCGCCACGCTGCGGGAGGCCATCCAGGTGAACATCATCCCCGCGCGGAACCCGAAGGCGTCGTCGAAGCCCCCGAAGCCCGCCTTCCGGACCTCGAAGCGGCCCCAGAACCCGCCCGCATAGATCGCCACTTCGTCCGGGATTCCCGGCGATGCCCCGGGAGCCGCGCGATCCCGATACCCCACGGCGGCCCCGATCGCGTCGGCCGTGACCGAGTCGGTGAGCCCGATGTCGTAGCCGGCGAAGACGATGTAGTGGCCGGCGATCTCGAAGCCCAGGTCGAGGCCCCCGGCGTAGAGGGTCGTCTCGTTCACGTGCACGAACGTGCCGTCCGTCCGGATCGCCTCGAACTCGAAGCCGCTGCAACTCCACACGCCCGCCCGCGGGCGGACGAAGAACTCCGTGCCTCCGCCGTCCCCGTAGCGCATCTGCGGGGGAGCATCTCCCTCGCCGACCGTCAACAGCAGCAGGAATGCGATGCCCATCCGGTCCTCCATCTCGCCCGGCGCCGCCCCGGGCCCCGGAGTTCAACGCGCGGGAAGCTCCGGGGTTGGGTCGGTCGCGGGCCATTCCTTTATCCTTGTTGGAGGCGGGAGCGGCAAGGATATTCCCTCAGGGGAGCCAGAGGGGCTGCGTGAAGGCCCCGTCCCCCGCCACGTCCCAGGTTTCGAGGCGGACCCAGCGGGCCTCCGGGACGTCGAGCGGCCACTCGAACGCGCGGCGGCCGAATTCCGGCGTGTCCTTGAGCCGGTGCACCGCACGGCGCAGCGTCCGCCCGTCCCAGGCGGCTACGACCACCTGCGCGAGCGGGAAGGTCCACTCGATCTCGGCCTTCACCTTCCCCTCCCTCGCGTCGAAGGAATGGATCAGGACCTCGCCCGTGCTCACGAAGAAATCGCCGCGGCGGAGGACATCGAGGACGGGCGACCAGTCGTCGGACGTGGGGCGCTTCGCGAGGTGGAGGTAGTTCACGTTCATGTGGCCGTAGAGCTCGTGCGACCGGTCGAGCTCGAACGTGTCCACCTCTCCGTGGGCGCACTTGCGCTGGCCCCAGGTGTTCATGTCGTCCAGCAGATCCAGGACGCGCACGCCCAGCCGGAGATCCGAGAGGTCGGCGGGCATCGCCTTCCACGCGCCGCCGAGCCACGTCTCGCTCTGGTACCAGTCCTTCTCCTTGTAGCTGTCGGGGCAGGCGAAGGACGCCTTGATCCTCGGGTGCGCCGTCCAGGCGAGCCCCTTCTCACGCTTCAGGATCTCCGCCATCTCCTGCTCGTTCCCGGCGCGGTAGACCTTCCCGTACGGCGCGAG
>JAHFOZ010000002.1:16278-19179 GCA_023261405.1 Planctomycetota bacterium | reverse complement strand
CCTCGAAGGGCGCATCGGCGGCGCGGACCCCGGTGAAGTAGACCGGTTTCGGGAAGAGGTAGACCCAGTGTCCCGGGTGAGTCCCCTTCGGAGCGGGCGTGTTGAGCTGCAGGTTCGCCTCCTCGCCCGGGATGAGGAGGAGCTTGCCGTCCGAGTACTTCCGGCAGAGCTCGAACATGGCCTTCAGCTCCGGGAGGCGCTTCGTCCCCGGGTCGGTCGGCTTGTGGCCCCCCGGGTCGCCGTGGAATTCCGCCAGGTGGACGAGGTCCACGCCCATGTCCTTGAAGACCCTGACCGCCTCCGCCGCGCGCGACGTCCCGGCGAGCTCGTTCACGGTGAGCCTGAGGTGCCAGTGGCTGGTGAACGTGAGGCGGCCGTCGAGGGGCTTGAAGGCGTCTCCGTGCGTGTAGCGCTTCACAGACTCGAGCGTCTCCTCCGCGGGCCGCGGGCTGAGGAGGACGAAGGCCCCCATGCGCTGAGTCTTCCCCGGCGGCGCGTCGAACCAGGGGACGAAGTCGTTCTTCTGGATCGGGTCCTGCCGGAGCCCGAACACGCCCCTGCCCGCCTGGACGAACTTGAAGTTGTCCGTGTGGTCCCGCGGGAAGAAGAACGCGTGGGGCGGCGGGAAGACGGCGATCGTCCCCCCGGGCGTCTCGGCCATCACCGTGCGGTGCCGCACCGCCAGGGGCGCGGGCTCGCCAAGGTCGCCCGAGCGGACGAATCGGTCGTTCGCGTCCTTCCAGGCCAGGGTGGGGAAGGCGCCCTCGAGCACGAAGTCGTAGATGTAGGCGAGGATCTTCTCCCCGGCGGGGGCCATCGCGGCCTCCGCGTGGAGGAGCGGGCTCCCCGCGTAGACGCGGAACACGAGCTCGCCGCGGAAGGGACCCGCCGAGAGCGCGGAGAAGGCGATCGAGAGCCGGTCTCCCCCGCTCTCGACGCGCACGGCGGAGGCCTCCAGCTTCGCCTCGTGGCGCTCTAAGGGCCGCTTGGCGGGCTTGTCGAAGAAGATGTAGCGCTCGGCGGCGCGCTCGGTGCGCGAGCCCGTGGTGACGACGAAGCGCGGCGTCACGTCGCGGGCCAGGGCGGAGCCGCCGACCTCGAGCGCGGCCAGGAGGGGCTTGCCGGGGGCGAGCGCGAAGGTCGCTGCGGCGCTCCGGCCCCCCCCGGCGGGCCAGCTCACGCGGAGCGCGCCGTCCTTCTTCTCGGCCCGCACCGGGCCGGCGGGGTCGTAGCGCGAGAGGTCCACGGCGGGATCTTGCGCGAGGAGCAGCGCGCACGCGAGAAGGACGGACATCGGCGCCTCCGTTCCTGCGGTGACGTGGCTTGGGGTCCCGATCAAAGTACGGCGCGTCGCCGGAATTATTTTTTCAAAATAGGTCCCCGGCCCTTGTGTTGCAGAGCGAGGGGTGTATAATTTTTCATCGTTGGCCGAAGTGATGAAGTGTGGATGTGAACTGTCGCCAGCTGGGACCGGACGAGAGGAGGGTACTCGATGAGCGAACCAGAGCCTGACAAGCCCGGATCACTGCGGGAGAGAGGCGGTCCGACCGTACTGGCCCCCGACAGCAAATCGGAAATCCGCAGACACATCAAGGAACTCTTTTCGAACGATTACACCGTCCGCGCCGCTTCGATCACGAGCCTTGGGAAGTACGGCGGCGAGGCGGCCGAGGCGATCGTGGACACGCTGATCAAGAAGGGCGACGACACGCACGCCCTCAGCAACTTCGCCGACGCGCTCGCCGAGATCGGCAAGCCCTCGATCGTCGCGCTCCTGCACGCGCTCGGCCATGTCCAGGAGTTGAAGCGCTGCGAGGACGTCTATCTCCTGGAGAGCTTCGTCGAACTCCTCGAACCGATGGCGGACCGCCGGGTCGCGGCGCCCCTCCTCGAGCAGCTCGTGAAGCTGGGCCGCGCGATCAAGCGGAACCACGACAAGCAGCTCGTGAACTGCTGCGAGGCCGCCAAGGTCAAGATCCACCGGATCCTGACGGCCGTGGGCGAGAAGGGCGGGCTCGACGACCTTCTCGACATGCTGGGCGACGGCCGCCGGCGCGTCCGCGACGGCGTGGTGGCGACGCTCACCCGGATCGGGGACCGCCGCGCGATCGTGCCCCTCGTGCGGCTCTACGACATCGAGGAGCACGTCTCGTACTCCGGCGCGCAGTTCATCAAGGAGGCGGTCCGCGAGATCGCCCGCCGCGAGCACGTGTGCTCCGAGGACAAGCTCTTCAAGGATCTCACCGCCGTGGAGAAGGCGGTCCTGGACAAGGTCCTGCCGAGCAGGGCCACCCGGGCGGCCAAGAAGTAGGGCATCAGGCGAGAGGGGATCCTTCCGACCTTCCGCGCTCTCGGTCTGCCCCGGAAATCCTTCGCGTCTCCCCGCCCGGGGGGGATACACTCCTTCTCATATGGGTGGATTCCCGAGACGGGCCTTCCTCACGGGCGCCCTGGGCGCCGCGGCCGGATGTTCCACCGGGACTCCGCGCGTGACGGTCTCGCGCGGGATGGCGGCCACGAGCCAGCGCTTCGCCTCGGAGGCGGCGGTGGGGATCCTCCGCGCGGGCGGGAATGCCGCCGATGCTGCGGTGGCCGCCGCCGCGGTGCTTAATCTCACCGAGCCCGGTTCCACCGGGATCGGCGGCGACATGTTCGCGCTCTTCTACGACGCGGGGGCGCGGAAGGTCACGGCGCTCAACGGATCGGGCCGCGCGCCCGCGGCGCTGACGCTGGAAACCCTGGGCGGACGCTGGCCCTCGCCCCACCATGCCCACGCGGTCACCGTGCCCGGGGCCTGCGCGGGCTGGTTCGACCTCATCGCCCGGCACGGGACGCTGCCCCTGGCGCGGCTCCTCGCCCCGGCGATCGCGCTTGCGGATGAGGGCTTCGCGGTGGCCCCCT
>JAHFOZ010000002.1:0-16268 GCA_023261405.1 Planctomycetota bacterium | reverse complement strand
GGGCGGCGTCGCACGGCTCCGGGAGACGGGCGCCCGGGAGCTGCTCCTGGACGGACGCGCCCCGCGCGCGGGCGAGACCTTCCGGAACCCCGGGCTCGCGCGCACCTTCCGCGCCGTGGCGGAGGGGGGGAAGGATGCGTACTACAGGGGCGAGATCGGCCGCGTGGTCGCCGCGGCGGTGCGGAAGGCGGGCGGAGTCATGACGCCCGAGGACCTCGCCGCGCACGAGTCCACGTGGGAGGAGCCGATCGGCACCCTTTACCGCGGCATGCAGGTCTGGGAGTGCCCGCCGAACGGGCAGGGGATTACGGCGCTCCTCGCGCTCAACATCCTCGAGGGCTTCGACCTCAAGGCGCTTGATCCGCTGGGGCCCGAGCGCTGGCATCTCATGCTCGAGGCGATGCGCCTCGCCTTCGCCGACACCCGCTGGTACGTGGCCGATCCGAAATTCTCGAAGGTCCCGGTGACGGAACTCCTCTCGAAGGACTATGCCGCGAAGCGCCGGGCGCTCCTGGACCCGGAGAAGGCCTCCGCCGACGTGCGCCGCGGCTCGCCCGTGGCGGGCTCGGACACGGTGTACTTCTGCGTGGTGGACGGCGCGGGCAACGCCTGCTCGTTCATCAACTCGAACTACATGGGCTTCGGCACCGGGATCTGCCCCGAGGGCTGGGGCTTCACGCTCCAGAACCGCGGCCACAACTTCTCGCTCGACCCCGCGCACCCGAACGCGCTGGCGCCGCGGAAGCGCCCCTACCACACGATCATCCCCGGGATGCTGACGCGGGCCGACGGCTCGCTCTACGCCCCCTTCGGCGTCATGGGCGGCTTCATGCAGCCGCAGGGCCACGTGCAGGTGGTCGTGGGGCTGCTCGACGACGGGCTGGAGCCGCAGGCCGCGGTCGAGCGTCCGAGGTTCTGCATCGAGCCCGGCGCGGGGGGGAGCCGCGTCTCCCTGGAGGCGGGGCTGTCCGCGGCGACCGTGACGGCGCTCCGCGGGCGTGGTCACGCGGTGGAGCCGGATCTCGCCGGCTTCCAGCGCGCGATCTTCGGCCGCGGCCAGATCGTGCGTCCCAACGCGGACGGCACGCTCAGCGGCGGCAGCGACCCGCGGGCGGACGGCTGCGCGCTGGGGGCGTGACGGGCGGGTGGGATAGTGCCCATGATCTCCAGTTATACCGGAGGCAATCTTCCAAGGGAGGCACGGCCAGTTAGCCGGACGACGAAGCTCGCGCAGTTCTGTGGCGTCTCAGGTCGTAAGAAGGCCATTGGGGTCTTGCAACCTGGAAGTCAACTTCTAAACTGCAGGACCATGAAGTGGCGTCAGGTTCAATCAGAGGTTCCGCGTTCCCCCACCAACGCGATGTCAAGATCGCTGGCCGGATCCACTTGACGGCGGTCCGGCCGGACCGGCCCGTCACTTCTGTGCGGGCGCGGCCTCGATGTCCTTCAGCGCTTCAGCAACGCGGCGAAGTCCCCGCCCACCACGATCACGGTCTTCTCGTCCATGATCCGGACGACCCGGGGGTCGCGCGTGCGGAACTCCTCGGCCTTCTTCCGGTCGCGATACTCGATCACGATCCCGTCGCGGCCCCGGGCCACCGAGAGGAAGTCCCAGGGAGCGGCGCGGACCTTCACGCGCATGGTCTCCACGAAGTTGCGGACCGTGGCGGGGAGCTTCCCGAAGCGGTCCAGCGCCTCACGCCCGGCGGCCTCGAGCTCCGCCTCGCTGCGGCAGCCGGTGAGGCGGCGGTAGAGCTCCACGCGCGTCCGGACGTCGGGGATGTACTCCTCGGGGATCCAGCATTCGAGACCGAGGTCCACGTGGCACTCGAGGGGCTCGGGGGAGGGCTGCTTCTTCCGGCGCTTCACCGCCTTCTGCAGGAGGCGGCAGTAGAGGTCGTAGCCGATCGCCGTGATGTGGCCGCTCTGCTCGCGCCCGAGGAGGTTGCCCACGCCGCGGATCTCGAGGTCGCGCGTGGCGATCTTGAAGCCCGCCCCCAGCTCGCTGAACTCCTCGATCGCCTTCAGGCGCTTCTTCGCCTGCGGCACGATCGGCCGGTTGTCCGGCAGGAGGAGCAGGCACTGGGCCTGGACCTTGTAGCGCCCCACCCGGCCCCGCAGCTGGTGGAGGTCGGCCAGCCCGAACATGTCGGCCTGGTTGATGAGGATGGTGTTCACGTTCGGGATGTCGATCCCGCTCTCGATGATCGTCGTCGAGACGAGGACGTCGATCTCCTTCTCGAGGAAGCGGAGCATCGTGGTCTCGAGCTCCTCCTCGTTCATCTGGCCGTGGCCCACCGCGAAGGTGGCCTCGGGGACGATCATCTCCAGGCGCCGCGCGACCTCCGCGATGTTGTGGACGCGGTTGTGGATGAAGTAGACCTGCCCGCCGCGGTCGAGCTCCAGCAGGATCGCCTCGCGGATGCGGCGCTCGTCGTAGGGGAGGATCTCCGTGCGGATGGCCAGCCGGTCCTGCGGGGGCGTGGTGAGGGCGGAGATGTCGCGGATTCCCAGCAGCGCCATGTGGAGCGTGCGCGGGATGGGCGTGGCCGTGAGCGTGAGGACGTCCACCGTGGCGCGCACGCGCTTCATGAACTCCTTGTGCTCCACGCCGAAGCGCTGCTCCTCGTCGATCACCGCGAGGCCCAGGTCCTTGAACTTCACGTCGGGCTGGACGAGCCGGTGGGTGCCGATCACGATGTCCACCGCGCCCTCCGCGAGCTCCTTCAGGATCTTCCGCTGCTCGGCCTTCGTCCGGAAACGGGAGAGGACCTCGATCCGCACGGGGTAGTCGCGCATCCGCTCGGAAAAAGTCTGGTGGTGCTGCTGGGCGAGGACGGTGGTGGGCACGAGGACCGCCACCTGCCGGTTGGCGACGGCGCAGCGGAAGGCGGCGCGCATGGCGAGCTCGGTCTTGCCGTAGCCCACGTCGCCGCAGACGAGGCGGTCCATGGGGCGGGGGGCGCGCATGTCGGCCGAGATCTCGCCCGCCACCTGGGTTTGGTCCTCGGTCTCCTCCCAGGGGAAGGCGGCCTCGAACTCGCGCTGCCATTCGGAATCGGGGGGGAAGGCGGAGCCGAGCTCCATCTCCCGGAGCGCCTGCACCTGGAGCATCTCCTGGGCGAGCTTCTCGGCGGCCTTCTCCGCGCGCGCCTTGGCGGCGCCCCACGCCTCGCCCCCGAGCGTCGAGAGCGCGGGCGCGTCCTCGCCGCCGCCCACGTACTTCTGCACGAGGTCGAGGTTCGTCACCGGGACGAAGAGCCGCGCGCTCCCGGCGTATTCCAGGACCATGAACTCCTGGTGCTTCTGCCGCTCGATGCCGACGAAGCGGCCGATCCCCTGCGTGAGGTGGACGACGATGTCCCCCCGCTCGATCTCGAGAAGGGTGTCGATGGGGCGCGTGTCGGCCCGGCGGGCGCTGCGGCGGATGCGGTATCGGTTGAAGAGCTGGTGGTGGGGGATGAAGACGGACTGGAGCTCCTCGGCGATGAAGCCCTGGGAGAGCCGGCCGCGGCGGATCTCGACGGGCGACTTCAGGAGCTCGCGGAGCCGCCGCTCCTCGCCCTCGTTGGCGCAGAAGACGATCGTGTGCTTCCGGCGCACGGCCTCCAGCTCGCGCTCGACGCCCGCGAGGACACCGCTGAAGCGCTGGAGCGAGCCCATGCGGAGGTTCTCCGCGTCGGGCTCGGGGAGGGCGGAGAGGGAGAGCACCGCGCGATCCGCGAGGCGGCTGTACGCGGCGGGCCAGGCGGGGTGCTTGAGGTCCATCTCGGACGGCTCGCGGAGGACCACGCAGGCCTTCTCCGGGAGGTGCTCGAAGAGGGAGGAGGCGTCGGTCGAGTCTTCCGGGAGGAGGCTGAGCTCGACGCGCGGGAGCGTTTCGAGGGACGCCTGCGTGGAGACGTCGAAGGTCCGGATGGAATCGATCGCGTTCCCGAGGAGCTCGAGGCGGACGGGGTGGTCGGCGGTGACGGGGAAGAGGTCGAGGATGCCCCCGCGGATGGCGTACTCGCCGGGACGCTCCACGGCGGCGGCGCGTTCGTAGCGGCTCTCGACGAGCCGTTCCGATAGCGCGGCGAGATCGGCGCGGTCGCCCACGGCGAGGGCGAGCCGGGTGCGGTCCAGGGTGTGCGGGGCGGGGAGGGGGGAGAGCGCCTTGGGGAGGTCGGCCACGAGGAGGTCGAGCGCGCCCTTCCGGAAGCGGTCCGCCTGCTTGAGTCCCTCGAAGAGGACGGCCTTCGCCCCGAAGCAGGCGAGGTCCTCGAGCGCCTCCTCGGCGGCGAGGGCGCTGGGGACGACGAGGAGCGCGGGCCGCGGGACGCCGGCCGTGATCAGGGCGTAGGACGACCCCCACACGCCGCCCGCCCGGGCCGGTCGGCCCAGGGCCAGCGCCGCGTTGATCGAGTCCAGAGGGTGGGCCATAGGCCGTCGGCCGCAGGTCGCCCCGCGACCAACCGCCTGGGACCTAGGGCCCGACTTCCTCCTGCGCCTGCGTCGCCTCCACCGGCAGGAGGCCGAGCTCGCCGAGCGCGTGCTTTGCGGCGCGCTGCTCGGCCTCCTTCTTGCTCGCCCCCCACGCCGGGCCGAATTCGCGTCCGTCGAGGCCCACGGCCACCTGGAACATCTTCTTGTGGTCGGGCCCGGTCTCCTGGGTGACGCGGTAGACGGGGATGGCGGCCATGCGTCGCTGCGCGTAATCCTGCAGCAGCGACTTGTAATTTTTCTCGTGCTCGTCCTTCAGGATCTCGTCCACCGTGATCCGCAGGTTGGCGAGGATGAAGGTCCGGGCGGCCTCGAAGCCGCCGTCGAGGTAAAGCGCGGCGATCACGGCCTCGAAGGCGTCGCAGAGGATTGAGCGGGGGAGGCTCCGCTTCTCGGCCAGGCCGCGGCCCAGGATGATGATCTTCTCGAGGTCGAGCTCGTGCGCCTTCTCGGAGAGGGTCTTGGCGGAAACGATGATGGATTTCATCGTCGAGAGCTCGCCCTCCTGGTAGTCCGGGAAGTGGTGGTAGAGGTACTCGCTCACAGCCAGGCCGAGGATCGCGTCCCCCAGGAACTCGAGGCGCTCGTTGCAGGGGGATTCCCGGTCCTTGGCGGAGGAGTGGGTGAGGGCCCGGACCGCGAGCGCGGCGTCCTTGAACCGGTACTGGAGCCGCGCCTCGAGGTGGTCGAGGATTTCCGATTCCGTGGGCTGCGGGGCGTCCATGCCGTCTCCCGAGAATCGACGTCGGAGAGCGGCGGGCTCAGGGCGTCTCGGCGCGCCCCCCCGGATCCGTCCGGGGCAGGGGCGGCTTGGCGCTTTGCCGGTGATTCCGGGGATAGGCCTATCCGCAGGATCAGGGGCAAACGCACGGCCCGTCCGCTCCGGAGGACTTCATAGCATACAAGGGGCCGGAAAGCAACCGCGGGCTCGGGGCGGAGCTCCCGCGTGCCGCCCGCTTACGAGACCTTCAGGACCGAGTTGTATGAGCCGAAGGGATTCGGGATCCGTTCCGGGGACTCGGCGTGGTCGCGCCACTCGCCGTCCACGATCAGGCGGTACTGGTAGTCGCCCGGGGCGAGCTCCAGGGTCGCCGTCCACTCGCCGTTCGTGGCGGGAGTCATCTGGAGGCGGTCCGCGGCCCATGCGGTGAAATCACCCGTGAGCACCACCTGGCGGGCGCCGTCGGCCCTCACCGTCACCGGGATCCGCTTGACGGACGGCTTGCGGACGGCGCGGGGAGACTGGGTCGGAGGCATACGATGTTCCTTTCCTACTTCTCTCGAAAAAAGAGTGAACGTCTTAGACCGACACCTGGAGCAATCCGCGTGCCAGCTTCCTGGAGAGGACTCATGGGTAAACAACCCATATGGATGATTAACCCATTGAACGGCAGGCACTTGGTCAGGCGCCGTTGAAGCGGGGGGCCGGGGGCCGGATGAACCGGAAGGAGATCCTACGAACCGGTAGTTCAAAAAGATTATTTCATACGCCGTCGTGGGATTGCATTGCCAATGCGCTATTCCTGGCGTCCTGCGGGCAAATCCTTGGGAGATAACGCTTTCCATGAGGATGGGTCTGGAGCTTGGTTCTCCTCGAAGACCATCGCCTCCCGCTTGCAGGCGTTGAACACGAAAGGGTCCTTCCCTGCCGGGGTCACGAGCGTGTTCCGGCGCAGCTCGTTGCGCCCGGCCTTGTGAAAGCGGATGGGGGCCTTGGCCACGGAGTGGATGACGTTGCCCTCCACGACGAGGTCCGTCGTCCCCTCGTCCATGAAGATGCCGTTCGACTCCGCCCGGCCCGCGTTCAGCGGCACGTCATGGATCAGGTTGCCCCGGAGCGTCGTGCCCGGCTGGCGGCCCAGCGTGTAGATCCCCCCGCCGTCCGAGAGAATCTGCATGACGTGGTGGATGTGGTTCCCCTCGACGCGGTTGTTCCGGCAGGGGCCTGGCGTCGGGTTCCAGACCCATCCGAGCGAAACGCCCGTGTAGGGAAGCTCGCAGATCTCGTTCCGGGACACGACCAGGCCGTCCGTGATCCCTCCCCAGATCCCCACGGCGCCGTGGAAGACCGCGCCGCAGCCCCGGATGAGGCTGTTCGTGATCTCGTTCCCCTGCGGCACAAGATCGGGATCGGCCCTGCCTTCGCCCACCATCACCCCGTTCGCCGCCACATCGACGAACTCGCATCCCGTCACCCTGTTCCGATGGCAGCCCCGCGCGAGCCAGAGCCCCGATCCGCCGAACTGTCCGAAACGGCAGCGCTCGAACCGGCAGTCCACCGCGTACTCGAGCCGCAGCGCCGGAGGCACGGGAACCCGGCCCTGCACCTTCACGCCCCCGGCCCGCACGTCGTACTGCGAGGCCTGGCCCTCAGCGTACCCGAGCGGGGGGAGCGGCCACTCGGAATGCCGGAAGGCGATCCCCGAGAACGCGACCCCGCGCACCGGCTTTCCCGGCTCCCCCTTCACCTCGACCAGCCGCTCGAGGACCGCGGCGACGGCCTCGACCTTTCCCGGCTCCTCCCCCGGGAGCGGTTTGTAGTGGAGCCTACCCTCCGCCCGGTCGAGATACCACTCCCCGGGCCGGTCCAGGAGCTCGAGGGCGTTCTCCGCGAAGTAGCGCGGCTGCTTCTCGAAGTTGGAGATGCTGTAGTGCTTCGCCGAGGAGCCGATGGGGTCCTTGAGACTCACGACGCCGGCGGCCTCGTCCACGGCGCCGACCGCGACCCGCGAGATCGACCAGTCGTGGAGAAAGACGATCTCAACGTCGCTCAGCCGCGACCAGGCCTTGAGGTCGCCGGGCTTGAACGAGAAACTCGTGCGGTCGTCGGGGCCGGCCTTCACGATCCGGAAGTAGCCCTCGTCGGGCGTGCGGGCGCGGGGGCGCCGCCAGCCGTCCACGAAGAGCTGCCGGAACGTCCACCGTCCCGCCTTGACCTCCGGAAGGTCCAGCGTCCAGAGCTCCCCCGCCTGCTTCCAGCCGGACAGCATCCTGCCCCCGCTCACGACCGGCGATTCGCCGGGCGCGGCGGCCCAGGTCGCATCCGAATCGGCCGGTCCCAGGACGAGCGTCTCCTTCAGCGGGTGGACGCCGCCCCGCAGGCGGACGGTGACGGGGCGCGCGGCCGTCCGGGCCGCGTCGCGGGCGCGGGCGAGCGTGGCGAAGGGACGCCCCGCGGAGCCGTCCCCCGTGTCGTCCCCGGAAGGCGAGACGTGGATCACGGTCTCCCGTGCCGCCGGAAGGAGGAGCGCGGCGAGGAGTAGGGATCTCATCGCATCACATCCGGCGGGCGAGGACCTCGATCTCGACCCGGGCGCCCTTCGGGAGGGCGGCCACCTGCACGGTGGAGCGCGCGGGGTGCTCTTTCGTGAAGTACTTCCCGTAGACCTCGTTCATCGCAGCGAAGTCGGCCAGGTCCACGAGGAAGACGGTGCTCTTGACGACGTGGTCGGGCCCGAGGCCCGCGGCGCGGAGGAGCGCGTCGACGTTCTTGAGGATGCGCTCGGTCTGCCCGCGCGCGTCGCCGGGGGAGACGAGGTCGCCGGTGGCGGGGTCGATGGGGATCTGGCCGGCGAAGAACACGAAGTCTCCGAGGTCGACGCCCTGGGAGTAGGGCCCGATGGCCTTGGGGGCGTCGGCGGGGGCGAGGATCTTCTTGGGCATGGCGGGGCTCCAATCAGAAGGCGGACATCTTATAATTGAAAGGTCCTTCCGGCAACGTAGAATAGCCGCCGCATGCCGGACCTTTCGTGCGACGTCGCCATCATCGGGGCGGGAATCATCGGGACCTCGATCGCCTGGCACCTGGCGAAGCGCGGCCTTTCGGATGTCGTCGTGCTGGACAAGGGGGAAGCGGCGGGGACCGGGTCCACGGCGAAGGCGGCGGGCGGCATCCGCGCGCAATTCTCGAGCGACATCAACATCGAGCTTTCTCGGCTCTCGATCGGGGAATTCGAGCGCTTCCCGCAGGAGATGGGGGTGGAGGCGGTCTTCAACCAGGTGGGCTACCTGTGGATCGCCACGACGGCGGAGCACATGAAGCTCTTCGAGGCGAACGCGACGGTGCAGCGCCGGCACGGCCTCTCGATCGAGCTGCTGGACGCGGCGGGGGTGAAGGCCCGGGCGCCCTACGTGAGGACCGACGACGTCGTGGGCGGCGTGTTCCATGCGAAGGACGGGTACGCCTCGCCCGCGGACTACGTGATGGGATATCACAAGAAGGCCCGCGAGAAGGGCGTGCGGTTCCTCTTCGGCGAGGAGGTGAGGGGCCGGGAGCCGGGGGCCCTGGTGACCTCGTCAGGGCGCGTCGCGGCGAAGCGGGTCGTCGTGGCGGCGGGGGCCTACTCGGGGAAGCTGGGGGAGCGGCTCGGCGTGGAGATCCCGGTCGTCCCCGTGCGCCGGCAGTGCTTCGTGACGGAGCCGGTCGAGGAGCTCCCGCACCCGATCCCCATGACGGTGGACTACGGCACGGGCGTGTACATCCATTCCGAGTCACGCGGGGTGCTGGTCGGGAAGGCGGAGAAGGACGAGCCGGCGGGCTTCAACGAGGCGGCCGACTACGGGTTCGTCGAGCGGGTGGCGCCGCTGGCGATGGACCGGGTGCCGGTCCTCGAGCGGGCGCAGCCGAAGACCGTGTGGGCGGGGCTCTACGAGGTGACGCCGGACCACCATCCGGTGCTCGGGGAGGCGGGGGACGGGATGTGGGTGGCCTGCGGGTTCAGCGGGCACGGGGTGATGCACGCGCCGGCCACGGGGATGCTGATGGCGGAGCTGCTCCTGGGGAGGAAGCCCCCGCTCGACGTGTCGAGCCTCCGGCTCACGCGGTTCAGGGAAGGGAAACCCATCGTCGAGACCAACGTGATATGAACATCGTCTTCTTCGCCACGTCCGATTTCGCGATCCCCGCGCTCGAGAAGCTCACGGGCTCGGGCCACAAGGTCCTCGCGGTGGTGACGCAGCCGGACCGCCCGGCGGGGCGGGGCCAGCAGCTCCAGGCGAGCCCGGTGAAGCAGCTCGCGCTCGAGAAGAAGCTGTTCCTCTACCAGCCGGAGAGCTGCAACGAGTACGAGTTCCTCCGGGAGCTCCGGGCGCTCTCGCCGGACGTGATCATGGTGGTGGCGTACGGGCAGAAGCTCGGGAACGAGATCCTCCAGCTCCCGCGCTACCACTGCCTGAACATCCACCCCTCGCTCCTCCCGCGCCACCGGGGAGCGGAGCCCGTGGCGCGCGCGATCATGAACGGCGAGGCGTTCACGGGGGTGTGCATCGTGAAGGTGGTGGAGAAGATGGACGCCGGTCCGGTCCTGGGGCTGACGCGGGTGCCCGTGCCTCCCGACATCACGACGCCCGAGATGGAGATGCAGCTGGCGCAGGTGGGGGCGGACCTGCTGCTCGAGGTGCTGGCCGCGGTGCAGGAGCGCCGGGCGGTGGAGGTGCCGCAGGACGAGCGGGAGGCCAGCTACGCCAAGAGGTTCGAGAAGCAGGACGGCCGGATCGACTGGCGCAAGCCCTCCGCGAAGATCCACAACTTCGTCCGCGCGCTCATCCCGTATCCCTGCGCCTTCACCTTCCTGGGCCGCCAGCGGATCACGATCCGCAAGGTCGTTGCGTCCCGCTACCCCCAGAAGCCCGGCCACAAGCCCGGCACGGTGCTCGCGGTGGAGAAGGACCACTTCAAGGTGGCCACGGCGGACGGCGACGTCTCGATCTTCGAGCTCCAGCCCGAGAACAAGCGCCGCATGTCCGCCGCCGACTTCCTCAACGGCGCCCAGCTCAAGCCCGGGTCCCTGTTTTCCTAGAGGTCGATCCCGAGCGCGCGGTGCTCCTTCCGGGTCCCGACGGGCTTGGTCACGGCGCCTTCCTGCGGTCCCGGAGCCACTGCCGGAGCGCCTCGTTCACCTGCCGGTCGAGGTCGATACCCTTGGCCTCCGCCAGCGTGCGCAGGGATTCGTGGACCTCCGGCGCGAGGCGGACCCCCACGTCGCCCTCCGACTCGGGCGCCGGGGTCGCCACCAGGTAGCGGGCCGTCGTCTTCTTCGGCTCCATGAATGTCCAGTCCGGGTTCTTGTGCCCCTGCCGGAGATCGTAGATGAACGTCCGGCCCTCCTCGACGAAGTCCATGATCTTGGGGAGGACGTACTTCGCGGGGAGGGCGCCCGGGTGGGCCACCAGGTGGTCGAACTCCGCCTTGAAGCGGGTCATCAGGCTGGGGAGCACCGTCGCCGCCTGCACCGGGAGATAGCAGCGGTTGCCCTGCGGCGCGGAGCGGGCCCCGAAGAGCGCGCGCTCCGGGTCGTCCGCCGAGGCGGTCTTCGGGTCGAACATCTCGTCGAGCGCGCCGGAGGCCGTCCGCAGCCCGTGCTTGCACGCGGTGCACTGGTTGCACGACTCGACGTACAGGAACCGTGCCAGCGCCTGCGCCACGCGGGGGATCGAGGTCCTGTCGTCGAGGACGATGAACCCCGCGGAGCCCAGCCCCGAGCCGATCATCTTGAGCGAGCCGAAGTCCACGTGCGTCTCGAACTTCTCCGGGCCGATGAACCCGGCCGAGACGCCCGAGAGCGCCCCCTTGAAAGTCCGCCCGCCCTTCGGCCCGTCGCCCAGCCGGTAGAAGAGCTCGCGCAGCGTGATCCCGGCCGGCGCCTCGTAGACGCCGGGCCGCGCCACGTCGCCCGATAGGGTGAAGAGCAGCGTCCCCGGCGTGTCCGCCGTCCCGATCCTCCGGAAGGACTCCCCGCCGTGCCGGAGGATGCCCGGGACGTGCGCGAAGGTCTCCACGTTGTTCACCAGCGCCGGGTTGGGCGAGTCCGGCGTCGCAAAGAGGCCGCGCTCGTAGGGCGGGTAATGCGCCTCGCGCGGGAGCGGACCCTGGCCCTCGATCACGTTGAGGATCGCCTTCTCCTCGCCGAAGAGGTACTCCTCGGGCCCCTCGACGATGCGGTGCTCAATCCCCTCCAGCAGGCCCGCCTCCCGCAGCTCGGCGAGCGCCCGCCTGAGACGGTCGATCTCCCGCGCGAACGAGGCCTTGATCGCAATGTTGATCTCGTGGGTCCCGATCGCGTGCGCGGCGACCAGCATGCCCTCGAGCGCCGCGTACGGGTTCCACCGGAGCAGGTAGCGGTCCTTGAAGGTCCCGGGCTCCCCCTCCGCGGCGTTGCAGACCACCGAGCGCCTCGTGCAGGAATGCTCCTGCACGGAGCGCCACTTGGTCCCCGTGGGGAAGCCCGCGCCGCCGCGCCCGCGCAGGCCCGAGCGCTCCACCTCCGCGAGCACCGCCTCGGGCTTCATCTTGCGCGCCTTGAGGACCGCGGAGGGGCCGGTGGCCTTGTGATAGTCCGCGTAGCTCCCGAAGGGGGCGTCCGGGAGGAGCCGGTGCGCCGCGAGGTCGGCGGCCGCCTTCATCCGATGGCCTTGCGCAGGCTCGCGATGAAGCGCTCGACGTCCCGGGGCCGGCCCCCACGTTCGACGATCCTCAGGAGCGCGCTGCCGACCACGATCCCGTCCGCCACGGCCGCCACCCGGGCGGCGTCCTCCGGCGTCGAGATGCCGAAGCCCACGCAGAGCGGGCGGTCGGTCGAGCGCCGCACGCGCTTCACGAAGGCGCCCACGTCGGCCTTCATCCTCGACCCCGTGACGCCCTTGAGCGAGACGAGGTAGATCCAGCTTTTCGAGAGACGTCCGATCATCCGGATGCGGTCGTCCGTGCACGTGGGGGAGACGAGGAAGATGATGGGGACCCCCGACTCCGTGGAGGCGCCGAGCACGGCGCCGGCCTCCTCGGGGGGGACGTCGGGGAGGATGACGCCGCGGAGCCCGGCCTTCGCCGCGCGGCCGAAGAAGCGGCCCGCTCCGTACGAGAGCACCGGGTTCACGTAGGTCATGAAGTCGAGGGGCGCGTCCTTGAAGCCCTCGGCGATCCGGAAGACGCCGTCGGTGTGGATGCCGCCGTCGAGGGCCTTCTGGGAGGTGGCCTGGATCACGGGGCCGTCGGCGAGCGGGTCGCTGAAGGGGATGCCGAGCTCGATCTCGTCGGCGCCGCCCGCCGCGCAGGCCTTGAGGAGATCCACGCAGCCGGCCCGGGAGGGATAGCCCGCGGTGACGAACGGGATGAGCCGCTTACGCATGCCCGTGCTCCTGCACGATCCCGATGTCCTTGTCGCCGCGGCCGGAGATGTTGACCACGAGGACCTGACGCTTCCTCATCTTCCGCGCGAGCTTCTCGGCGTAGGCCACCGCGTGGGCGGATTCGAGCGCGGGGATGATGCCCTCCTCGCGCGAGAGCCGATGGAAGGCCGCGAGCGCCTCGTCGTCGGTGACCGCCGCGTAGGTGACGCGCCGGCGGTCCTTGAGGAGCGAGTGCTCGGGGCCCACGCCCGGGTAGTCGAGACCCGCGGAGATCGAATGGGTGGGGATGACCTGACCCCAGACGTCCTGGAGGAGGTAGCTCATCGCCCCGTGAAGGACGCCGGGGCGGCCGCCCGAAAGCGAGGCCGCGTGGTGCGGGGTCTTGAGGCCCTTGCCGCCCGCCTCGACGCCGTAGAGCCGGACCTTGGGTTCGCGGATGAAGTCGTGGAAGATGCCGATGGCGTTCGAGCCACCGCCCACGCAGGCGACGATCGCGGAGGGGAGCCGCGGCTTGAGCTGCGCGCGGACCTCCTTCCCGATGACGGATTGGAAGTCGCGGACCATCATGGGGTAGGGGTGCGGGCCCACCACGGAGCCGATGATGTAGTGGGTGCCGTCGACGTTCGTGACCCAGTCGCGGATCGCCTCGTTGCAGGCGTCCTTGAGGGTCTTCGTGCCGCTGTGGACGGGGACTACGGTGGCCCCGAGGAGCTTCATCCGGTAGACGTTGAGCGCCTGGCGGCGGCAGTCCTCTTCGCCCATGTAGACCACGCACTCGAGGCCGAAGAGCGCGCACACCGTGGCGGTGGCCACGCCGTGCTGGCCGGCGCCGGTCTCGGCGATGATGCGCTTCTTCTTCAGGCGCCGCGCCAGGAGGATCTGGCCGAGGCAGTTGTTGAGCTTGTGGGAGCCGGTATGGTTCAGATCCTCGCGCTTGAGCCAGATCTCCGGCTTCCCGATCCGGGCGCTCCAGCGCTCCGCGAGGAAGAGCGGCGTGGGCCGGCCGGCGAAGGTCTCGTTGTAGGCGTGGAACTCCTTCCAGAAGGCGGGGTCACGCTTCGCGGCGGCGTAGGCCTTCTCGAGCTCGTCGAGGTTGGCCATGAGGGTGTCGGGGACGTACTGGCCCCCGTAGGCGCCGAATTTTCCGCCCTTGTCGGGAAAGGCCCAGGGGATGGTCATCGTTCTCGCGGCGTGGGCGCGCGGGGCGCCTACCGGGTCTTCACCTTTATCCGGGTCGTTTCCTTGTGGGCCGCGCGCGCGGCCTGGATGAAGTCGCGGACCTTGGAGCGGTCCTTGACGCCGGGGGACTGCTCCGTCCCGCTGCACGCGTCCACGCCGTAGGGTCGTACTTTCACGACGAGGTCGCCGACGTTCCCGGCGCCGAGCTTCCCCGCCAGGATCACGCGGCCGTGGCGCTTGGCGACGAGGGCCCACTCGGGGTCGATCTGCGTCCGGGCGCCGGCGCCCTTGGGGACGTCGAGCAGGAAGGCGAACGAGTCGTACTTCTTCAGCTGCTCGATCGAGCCGTCGCCGAAGGTGTCGAAGGTCTTGATGACGGGCACGCCGAGCTCCTTGCAGAAGCGGGGCGACTCGTCGCCGTGGAGCTGGGCGATCTTGAGGCCGGTGGCGTCGAGCACCCGCCGCACCTCCTCGAGAGGCTGGTCCATGAACACGCCCACGGCCTCGACCCCCCTGGGGAGGTTCCAGAGGACGTCATGGGCGAGCTTCGTCTCGACCCTCCGGGGGCTCCGGGCGAAGATGAGGCCGACGTAGTCGGCGCCCTCCTCCGCGGCGGCCACCGCGTCGGCGACGCGGGTGATGCCGCAGATCTTGACCATGATCATGGGAGGGCGATTCTATGGAAGCGGAACCGGCAACGCAAGGGTCGATTGCGGCGCCAGGCATTCTCTTGCCCGACCCCGATCCTTCGGCGAGAATCGCCCCGATGGGCCAGTCCTCTCCGCCTCCGGGGGGGCGCGACTACCTCCGCTTCGTGCCCGCCTGCCTGCTCCTTTTCCTCCCGGTCTTCCTGGTGGTCCCGGCCCTGGGCCCGGGAAAGATCCTCTTCGGGATCGACATGCTCGAGGGGTCCTTCGCCATCCGGGAGCTGGTGGGACGGTCGCTGGGGGAGGGCCGGCTTCCGGTCTGGGACTCCCATGCGATGTGCGGGTTCCCCCTCCTGGCCGCGCTCCAGTCGGGCGCGCTCTATCCCTTGACGTGGCCGGTGGTGTTCCTGTCGCCGGGGGGGTTCTGGGCCTTCACCGTGATCGCCCACATGGCCCTCTCGGGTCTCTTCGCCTACGCCTGGCTCCGGCAGGGGCTCCGGACCGGGAGAGGGGGCGCGCTGGCCGGGGCGCTGGTCTTCATGGTGTCGGGCTACTTTACGCTGCACGTGTACGCGGGGCACATCAGCCAGATCTCCGCATATCCCTGGTTGGCCGCGGTGCTCTGGCGGATCGAACGGTTCCTTTCCGGCCCCTCCCTGCGCCGGGGGGCGTGGGTCGCGGCGGCGACGACGCTCCTCTTCCTTCCGGGCTTCCCTCATTTCGTCCTGGTGGCGGGGCTGCTCGCTGGGGCGCGGATCCTGTTCCATGCTCTCAAGGAGCGGCGAGGGCAGCGGGGACGGTGGACGCCCGCCATCGGCGTCGCGCTGGCCCTCGGATGGGGGCTGCTCCTGGCGGCTCCGCAGCTCCTCCCGACCCTCGAACTCGTGCCTCACACCCAGCGGATCAGCGCCAATCGCTACGAGTTCACCACGAGCGACTCCTTTCCCCCCGAGAATGTCCTCACGTTCCTCGCGCCGGGGTTCTTCGGCGACGCCCACACGACCCCGTACTGGGGACGCTGGTCGCTCTGGGAGGTCTGCGCGTTCGTCGGGATCACGACCTTCTTCCTGGCGGCGCTCGGGGTGGGGGGACGCGCCCCGACGCGCTGGCTCTGGCTCGGGATGGCGGTGGCCGGGGTTCTCCTGGCGCTGGGAGGCTACACGTTCTTCTTCCGGATCTACTACACGATCGTTCCGGGGTCGGGTTTCTTCCGCGTCCCCGCGCGGTACCTCTCGATCTTCGTGGTGTCGATCGCGGCGCTGGTCGCGCTCGGGGCGGACCGGCTGATGAAGGGGGAGCTGGCCCCGAAGACGTCGCTGCGGATGGCGGGGGCGGCGGCCGCGCTCCTGGCCCTTCTGCTGGGGATGCGCCTGCTGGGCGGGCTGGGAGAGCGCTCGGAGCTGTGGTCCTCGATGCCCTCGCGGGTGCAGCAGGGGAGAGGGGCGCTGCTGGGCCCGTCCTTCGCGAAGGAGGCCGGCGGGGATGCGGCGATCCATGGCCAGGCGATGGGGAGCCTGAACCGGGCGGCGCTGGTGACGCTGGCGATTGCGGCGGTGTTCATGCTCCGGGCCCGCGGATTCATCGCGTCCGCGGCGGCCGGCTGGAGTCTCCTGGGGGCGACGGCCCTCGAGCTGCTGCTCTTCGCGGGCCCGCACTTTCGATCGCAGGAGGCCGCGGAGCTCCACTGGCCGCCGCCGGTGGTGGAGTATTTGAGCCGGCATCCTCAGCAGCCTTTCCGGATCGTCTCGGGGCGGTCGAACCTCAACCGCGACGTGGCGCGCAGCCAGGCGGCCGGGCTCGATCACGTCGGCGGATATGAAGCCATGATGATGGCCC
>JAHFOZ010000246.1 GCA_023261405.1 Planctomycetota bacterium | reverse complement strand
TTCTTCTCCGACTCGCCGTACCACTTCGAGAGCAGCGTGCTCCCCTTCGCCGTGATGAAGTTCGCCCCCGCCTCGGTGGCCACCGCCTTGGCCAGCAGCGTCTTTCCGGTCCCCGGCGGCCCGTAGAGGAGCACGCCCTTCGGCGGCTTGATCCCCAGCCGGACGAACGACTCCGGCTTCCGGAGCGGGAACTCCACCCGCTCGCGCAGGGTGGCCTTCACGGCGTCGAGGCCGCCCACGTTCTCCCACTTCACGTTGGGGATCTCGATCACGATCTCGCGGAGCGCCGAGGGCTGCACCGACTTCAGGCCCTCGTCGAAATCCGCCGCATTCACCAGGAGCCGTTCCAGGACCTCCTTCGGAATCGTCTTGTCCCCCAGCTTCAGCCCGGGCAGGAAGCGGCGGAGCGTCGCGAGAGCCGCCTCCTTCGCCAGCGCCGCCAGGTCGGACCCCGTGTACCCGTGCGTCAGTTCGGCCAGGCGCCCCAGGTCCACGTCCTTCCCCAGGGGCATGCCCCGCGTGTGGATCTCCAGGATCTCGAGGCGCGCCGCGCGGTCGGGGATCCCGATGAGGATTTCGCGGTCGAAGCGCCCCGGGCGCCGCAGCGCCGGGTCCACCGCGTCCAGCCGGTTCGTGGCCCCGATGACGATCACGTTCCGCCGCGCCTTCAGCCCGTCCATGAGCGTGAGGAGCTGCGCCACGATCCGCCGCTCCGATTCGCCCGTGGCCTCGGCCCGCCGCGGCGCGATCGCGTCGAGCTCGTCGATGAAGACGATGGCCGGCGCGTTCTTCTCCGCCTCCTCGAAGACCTTCCGCAGCCGCTCCTCGGACTCGCCGACGTACTTCCCCATGATCTCGGGGCCGTTCACGACGGTGAAGTGGCAGCCCGCCTCGTGGGCCACGGCGCGGGCGAGCAGCGTCTTCCCCGTCCCCGACGGGCCGTGGAGCAGGACGCCCTTGGGCGGATCGATCCCCAGGCGGTCGAAAAGCTCGGGATGCTTGAGCGGGAGCTCCACCATCTCGCGGACCTTCGCGATGACGGGCTTCAGCCCGCCCAGGTCGTCGTAGGTGACCTCCAGCCGCTCCGCCTCCTTCGCCTCCAGCCGCTCCGGGGAAAGCTCAATCTCCGTCTCCTCGGTGATCCGGACGATCCCCTTGGGCGTGGTGGAGACGACAACCAGGCGGATCTCCATGAGGCCGTAGGCGGGCGACTCGAAGAAGCCGTGGAAGAAAGTGTCGGAGAAGAGGTCGCTCGGGGGGGCCGAGCGGGGCTGCTTGAAGACGTTCGTCGAGAGGAGGTCTCCCTGCACGAGCGGACGGTAAAGGAGCGTCGGGCGGAGCGCGTCCCCGGACCCCTCGATGTGGAGCCCCGCCTTCGCGGGCGAGAGTACGACCTTCCGGGCCTCCTGCCATTCCGCCTTCCGGACCTCTGCCGTCTCGCCGATGCCCACGCCCGCGTTCCGGCGCGTGAGGCCGTCCAGCCGGACGATGTCCAGCCCTTCGTCCTCGCCGGCGGCGGGCACGGCCACGGCGGCGGTAATCTTCTGGCCCCGGATCTCTATGACGTCCTCGCGGCTCAACGCAAGCTCGCGGATGTGGTGGCGCGAGAGCCGAACCACGCCCTTCCCCGCATCCTGCTTGGGCGCCTCGCCCACCTTGAGCTCGAGGGCCCTCGCCGGCCCCGCCTTGACGGCTCGTTCGTTCATACCGCAGGTCGGTGCCGCAATCCGCCGGCCAGCCGCGGATCGAAGTCCAGGCCTCGGGGTTCCGGGGGATTTCTATGCTCCACGCGGAGTTTCCCGCCGTGTTAACGAACTTGCGGCGCTGAAATGTTAACGCGGGAGGACGACCGTGAAGGTGGTGCCGCGGAGACCGTCGCTGTGCACCGTCACGTCGCCGCCCATCGCGCGGGCGGCCGCGCGGCAGGAAGGCAGGCCCAGGCCCGAATCCACGCGGCGTCCGGCGGCGCGGAGTGCCACGGCCCCGTAGGATTCGAAAAGCATCGGGTGAACCTCGGCAGGGATGCCAGGCCCGTCGTCCGTCACGCTGACGCGCGGCGCCTCCCCCGAAGGCGCCTCGACCTGCAGGACCACGCGCGTCCCGCGCGGCGTGTGGCGGATGGCGTTCCGCACGAGGTTCTCAAGCACCCGGCGAAGGAGCGTCTGATCCGAGCGGTGAAACACGGGCCCGGGCGCCTCGACGAACAGGGCCGTCCCGTGCTCCTCGGCGGTCAGGCGGAAGCCCGCGGCCACCTGCTCCGCGATCTTCGTGAGGTCCAGGTCCTCGAGGTAGACCCCCAGCTTCCCCTCCTCCGCGCGGCTCACCTGGAGCACGTTCATGATCATCGCCGAGAGGTCGTCGCAGCGCCGCAGGGCCTCCCGCAGGGCGTCGCGCTCGCCCTCGGAGAAGCCGTCGGGCCTCGTCTCCAGAACCCGCAGCGCCGAGGTGATCCCCGTGAGCGGGTTCTGGAGGTCGTGGACGATCATGTCCGTAAGCTGCTTCTTCGCCGCCTGGAGCTGCGCCAACTTTTCGTAGGAGCCCGCAAGCTGCACGTTCTTCTCCCGGAGCCCCTCCTGCGAGGCGTAGTGGTACGCGTCGAGCGCGAGGCCCATGTCGAGGTAGATGACCTTGGTGATCGAGATCATCGTCTGGAAGAACTTTTCCTGGTCCCTCCCGAAGGCGGCCGAGAGCACGTCGCTGGAAATGTGGAGGTACTTCACGTAGGCGCCCAGGTACCATTCGGGGGCCAGTCCAATGCGATGGTGCACCTGCCCCACCTTCAGGCGGTTCTCGAAGTAGCCCAGGCCGTAGTCGCCCGACGTCAGTTCGTTGAAGTACTTCACCTGGAGCCCCTTCAGCCGGTCGATCAGGCCCGGGGAGGAGAGCATCGCCCGAGTCGGCTCGTGCCCCAGGAGGTACTCGTAGAACCGTTCGATGATCGACACGGTGTGTCGCTCCAGGAGGGGGTGCGCCTCGCTGAGGCGCCGCTCGTCCGCTTCGCCAATCTCGAGGTACCTCTTCCTCTTCTCGACCTCGGCCTGCGTGAGGGTGAAGGATCCGATCGTGAACATCGGCGCCCATTATGGGAAGGGGGGAATCGGAACTCAACGCCCATCTGGAGTCAGCTACCTCTCCTCCTTCTTCTCGAGCCACTGGTGCTCGGGACGCGCGAGGATGGCGTTGATGACCGCCTCCACGGGCTTCCCCTTCTCGCCGGCCCTCCGGGCGAGCTCGCGGGCCTGGGGGATGAGCTTCTGGTAGAAGCGGTCGGCCACCTCGAAGGTCCCGTGCCAGTGGGCGTAGTCGGGGGCCATCATGGAGGCCCCGTGGCGCGCGCGGCGCCCCTCGTGGTGCCAAAGGGAGTACCAGGTCCACTCGATCTCCTCGTCGAACTCCTTCTTCGTGAGGAGGCCCTGCTTGCGGAGCTCGTCCACGATCATCTTCCCGGGCTTGGCGAACTTCTCGTTGAAGAGGACCGTGAAGTCGTCGTACTGCGCGTAGAAGGAGTTCACGTAGTCCGGCGTGTGGCAGTGGAGGCACACGTTCTTCATCCGCGTGCGCTTCGCCTCCGCGGTGTCGGCGATCAGGGCCTGCCGCTTCGCCGCGTCGGGCTCCGTGACCACCCTCCCCTGCGCGTCGGTGTCCATCACGAGGCTCACGTACGGCCGGTTGGTCCAGGAGATGCGCTCCCCCGGGTCGTGCGTGACCTTTCCGTTGTTCCGCGTGTGGCCGGACATGTGGCAGGTGGCGCAGGTGGGCGCCTGGGAGTAGTCCTTCCCGAGGACCCACTTCGTGGAGTCCAGGTTCATGTGGTCCTTCAGGTCCCGGTAGGCCACGCCGTGCTTGGACTCCTCGTAGATCTCCTTCTGGGGATGGTCGGGCCCCAGGTGGCACTTGCCGCAGTTCTCCGGCTGGC
This sequence comes from Planctomycetota bacterium, assembly GCA_023261405.1. Taxonomy (GTDB): domain Bacteria; phylum Planctomycetota; class MHYJ01; order MHYJ01; family JACPRB01; genus JACQFK01. The sequence continues at coordinate 3,941 of JAHFOZ010000246.1, read as the reverse complement.
GCGCGCGCCGCGGCGAGAAGTCGTGCCGGCTGTGGCAGGCGGCGCAGGAGCCCCGGGACCCGTCCAGATTGAGCCTGCCGATGCCCGTGTTCGGCCACGTGCTCGCGTGGAACTTCGGGCGCCCGTTCTCGTCCTTGAGCACCCTGCCGAGCGCTTCCAGGTCCGTGGGCTTTCCATCCGCACCCGGCTTCAGGTCCTCCAGGGTGAGCATCGCGCCCGAAGTGGACTGGAGGGCCACCTTGCTGCCGTGGCACTGCTGGCAGCCGGTGAACGCGGCGGCCATGCCGTTCACCTTGTCCACGGCCTTCCCGGGCGTGGGCGAGTGCGGGTCGAAGCTCATCCGCGCGCCCTCCACGGTCTCGGCCAGGAAATTGTCCAGCGAGTGGAGGATCTCGCCGGCGCGCGCGTGGTGGCTCTTCGCGAACTCCGCCGCCTCGGTCGCGTGGCACCGCGAACAATCTCTCGGCGTCACGACCGTGGCGATCATGGCCCCGTAGTGGTCGAAGGCGTCGGCGTCCTTCCGGTCCGCCTGGTGGCATTCGACGCAGCCCACGCCCTTCCGCGCGTGGGTGCTCCCGGTCCACTGGTCCACGATGCCCTTGTTGGACTGGACATGGCAGTCCACGCACGCCTTGGAGCTCGCGGGGACGCTCACGTGGGCCTTCGACACCCCCCGCTCCTCCCGCTGCCGCGCGACCTCGCGGAACTGGACGAAGAGGAGCGAGACAAGGAAGAAGGCGCCCAGCGCGCCGATGACGACCTGCTTCATTTTCAGCGACATGCGGTCTCCCCGATCAGTGCTCCACCGCGGCTTCCCAGACCGTGAGCGCGACGATGGCAAGGACGCCGGCGATGCCGATCCAGACGCTCGCCTCGGAAACGCGCGTCCAGCGGCGGATCGCGGCGTCGATGAAGGGCCAGGCGAACATGACGAAGACGATGAAGCCGGTGCTCAGGACCGCCGCGGTGAGCGGCATGAGCTTGAGCCAGCGGAAGGCCGCGTAGAAGTACCACTCCGGCTTGATCAGCTCCGGGGTGGTGAGCGGGTCGGCCCGGGGACCCATCCCGGCGGGGAAGATCGTGGCGAGCGTGGTGAGCAGGATCATTAGGAAGAGCCCGATGAGGAGCTCGGTGTACAGGTGGTCGGGGTAGAAGTTGAAGTGTTTCACGCGGGCTTTCGAGTCCCCGGGGACGGGAAACTCCGTGACGCCCTGGAGGCGGATGATCGCGATGTGGATGCCGAGGACCAGGATCATGGCCACGGGGAGCACGGCCGCGTGGAGGATGAAGAAACGGGGCAGCGTCCGCGGGTTGTAGGCGTCCCCCGCCAGGAGCATCTTCTTAAGGAGGCCGCCGACGAGGGGGACGGTGTCCGTGAGGTTCGCGGCGACCGTCGCCCCCCAGTAGGAGAGCTGCTCGAAGACGAGGCTGTAGCCGGTGAAGCCCGCGATGAGCGTGGAGAGAAGGAGGAACATCCCCACCATCCAGTTGATCTCGCGCGGCTTCCGGTAGGCGCCGGTGAAGTAGACGCGCATCTGGTGGAGGATCACCGCCGCCACCATGAGCGTGGAGCCCCACTTGTGGACCCCGCGGAGGAACCACCCGAAGGCCGCCTCCTCGGAGATGTAGCGCACCGAGTCGTAGGCCCGCCCGGCCGAGGGCTCGTAGTAGAACGCCAGGAGGATTCCCGTCACGATCTGGACCCCGAAGAGGTAGGCGGGCGTGCCCCCGAGGCAGAACCACCAGAGCTTGAGGTGGTTGGGGACCGGCTCGTTGGTCAGCTCGCGCAGCTTCTCGCCCGACACCGGGAGGCGCTCACGGAACCAAGCGGCCAACCGGATCATGCCTGCTCCCCGCCCCGCCGTCCGGCGAGGCAGCGGTCGTGACCGGGGCAGGTCGTGCGGCCGAGCGTCTCGACCGGGACCTGGATGTAGAGGAGCCCGTTCTCCACTTTGAGCGGGTAGCGGAGGAGCGACTGCCCCGCCTCGGCGGGGGGGCCTGAGATGGCCTTCCCGGTCGGATCGAAGACCCCGTTATGACAAGGGCAGAAGAACCGGCCGTGCTGCGCCTCCCAGTGGACCTGGCAGCCCAAGTGGGGGCAGGTGCTCGAGAGGGCCAGGAAATCGTCGGCCGTCCCGGCGCTGCCCCTCCGTGCGACGGCGACCGGTCCGCCCGCCGGGGTGCGGTAGACGAGGGAGTCGCCGGGCTTGAATCCCTGGAGGTCCGCCACGAAGAGCCACGCCATCTCGATGGGCTTCGCGGGATAGAGATAGCGGCCCGCCATGGCGGCGAACGTGCCGTAGCCGGCCGCCAGCCCTCCCGCCATCGCGGCGGTGGTCAGGAAGTCACGCCGACCGGCCTGGGTGGGCTGTTCCATCGAGCCCTACTCATCGCAAGGCCCCCGCCACGCCGGAAATCACGAATTCCTGCGGCATTTTCGGCGATGTGCGCGGAATTCCCCGGCGCCGGCGCGGAATCTCCCGCGCCCCTACGACGCCGCTTCCTGCCGGCCGGCCTTCTCCCGGGCCTGGGCGGGGGTCTTGTAGACTAGCACTGGGACCTCCGAGGCGTGGATGAGCTTCTCCGCCACGCTGCCGAAGACCCAGCGCTTGAACCCGCCGAACCCGTGGGTGGTCGTGAGGACCAGGTCGTGGCGGTCGGGGAAGCGGACGATCCGGTCCGCGGGATCGCCGTGGTGGAGCAGGAGCGCCGCCCGGGTCCCCTCGACGCGCAGCTCCGCGCAGAGCGGGAGGATCCGTTTCTTCAGCGCGTCATAGTTCTCCATCGCGCCCGACTGGAGGCCGGCCAGTCCCTTGTTGAGGACGTGGAGGAAAACCAGCTTGGATTTCAGGAGACGCGCCAGCTTCCGGGCCCACGGGATGGCCGCCTCCGCCAGGCGGGAGCCGTCCAGCGGAACGACGATGCGCCGCACCCGGGCCTGGTGAGGCAGCGCCATCCGGCTCCGCACCACGAGCACGGGCCTTGGGCTCAGGCGGAGGACCTGCTCCGTCACGCCCCCCATGAGCCAGCGTTCCACCGGGGAGCCGCCCCGGGTGCTCATCATCACGAGATCCGCGTCCTCCTCTTCGGCCGCCGCCAGGATCGATTCCGCGGGAGGCCCCGTCCGCACGGCCGTGGAGCAGGGGATGCCCATGTAGTTGACCTGGCGCTCGAAGCGCTGGAGGTACTCCCTGGCTTCCTCCACCTTCTGGAGGTGCCCGTGCGAGCCCGACGCCTCCAGCGGCACCGCCCGAAAGAGGACGACCTTCGAGGAGGCCGGGGCCGCGTATCTCCTCACCCAGGGGATGCTCTTCTCCGAGTTCTCCGAACCGTCCAGCGCGACCAGGATCTTCTTCAGCATGGGGCCTCCTTCTGTCGTGGCCAGGGAGCGCAAACGGCGTTCCAGAGGTTCCGCGGACAGGATGCAGGTCAGGAAGCTGGATTCCTCCACACAAAGGCGTCAGAGTCCGCGCCCCCCTCCGCCCGCGTCTCCGGGGAAGGCGCGGCAGGGTCGTGGCACTCGCCTTGCATTGACCTGCCCAAGACCATGAAAACCGTGCTGATCGTCGATGACGAGAAGTTGATCCGCTGGAGCTTATGCCGCGGGCTCCTGGACGAGTTCATCGTCCACACGGCCGACTCCGCGGAGGAAGCGCTCAACATGCTCGCGCGGATCGCCGTGGACGCCGTGATCACCGACCTCTGCATGCCCGGCATGAACGGGGTGGAATTCGCCCAGCGGCTGCGCGAGATACGGCCCGGCCTCCCCGTCTTCGCCATCACGGCCTACTCTTCCGAGACGGCGATCCGTGACCTGCGCAGCCACGGCGTGCTCCAGATCATCCCCAAGCCCTTCGACATGGAGAAGGTGCGGGCCATGCTGCGCCGGCACCTGGCAGGAGGCGAGCCTGTCGCTCGTAGCTTGTAGCGCGCGGCCCGAG
>JAHFOZ010000245.1:484-7864 GCA_023261405.1 Planctomycetota bacterium | reverse complement strand
GTGCGTGTAGAGCGGGTTCTGCTCGCGGTGCCGCACCATCCACTCGGCAATGAGCGACCCGCCGCGCGACACGATCTTCGTGATCCGGTCCTTGATCAGCGGCAGGTGCTCGAGGAGCACCCCCGCATGGATCGTCATGTAATCCACGCCCTGCTTCGCCTGCTTCTCGATCACGTCCAGCATGTCCTGCGCCGTGAGGTCGGCCACTTCCTTGACGCGCAGCACCATCTGGTAGATCGGCACCGTGCCCACCGGGACCGTCGACGCCGCGATCACCGCCTCGCGGATCTCGTCCAGGTTCCCGCCCGTGGAGAGGTCCATCACCGTGTCGGAGCCGTAGTGGACGGACGTGTGCAGCTTCCGGAGCTCCTCGTCCACGTTCGACGTGACCGAGGAGTTCCCGATGTTCGCGTTGATCTTGCACGAAAGCGCGATGCCGATGCCCATCGGGTCGAGCTTCTGCTTGAGATGGTTGACGTTCGCCGGAAGGATGGCGCGCCCCTCGGCGACCTCGCGGCGCAGGAGCTCGGCGTCCAGCCCCTCCCGCTCCGCCACGCGCCTCATCTCGGGCGTCACCTCGCCCTCGCGGGCGCGGTGCATCTGGGTGACGTTGGCCATTCGGATCCCCCCTGAGGTGTGGCCGCCGCGGTCAGACCGCGACGACCTGCCTGATCTCCGGGATCGACATCTTGATTTCGTTCTCGATACCCATCTGCAGCGTCATCGCGCTCGAGGGGCAGCCCTGGCAGGAGCCTTGGAAGCGGATGTGCACGACGCCCCCGGTCTCATCCACGTCCACGAGCTCGACGTGCCCGCCGTCCAGCTGCACATAGGGACGGATGCGGTCGAGGACCTCGTCCACCCGGCGGTAGAGGTCCGGAATGGGCGTGAATGCGGGCCGCTCGACCCCCTGCTTCTCCTCCGCCATGGCGCGCCTCCCCTTACGTCGAGAACGAACTCCCGCAGCCGCACGAGCCCTTGGCGTTCGGGTTGCGGATCGCGAAGCCGGCGCCCATGAGGCTCTCGTTGTAGTCCAGGATCGAGCCCGACAGATAGAGGATGCTCTTGGGGTCCACGAGGACCTTCACGCCCGCCGCGGGATGGGTGAAGACCTTGTCGTCCTCGCGCGGCTCCTCGAAGTCCATGAAGTACGTCATCCCCGAGCAGCCGCCGCCCTGGACGCCGAGCCGGAGGCCCCACTGCGCGGGGTCCTTCTTCTCCGCCTCCATGAGCGACTTCAGCTTCTGGGCCGCGAGGTCCGTGATCGAGATCTGCCCGGAGAACCGGGAAGGCGCGTCCACGGGCGCCGCCGCGGTGCCGTGGCTGTGTCCGTGGTCATGACCGTGATCGTGTCCGTGGTCGTGTGGCATGGATGACCTCCTGTACTTCGGCTATCTTACCCGGAAACGCCTGAATTCGCTCTTGATTTTTCGGGACCCGGATAGAGGGGCGAGATCTCACGCAGCCGCGCGACTGCCTTCCCGAGGAGCCCGACCACCCGGTCCACCTCCTCCTCGGTGTTCCCCCGCCCGAGGCCGAAGCGGATCGACGCCCGCGCCAGCGGCTCGTCCACCCCGAGCGCGTGGAGGACGTACGAAGGTTCCAGCTTGGCGCTCGTGCAGGCGCTCCCGGAAGAGACCGCCACGTCCCCCAGCGACAGGATGAGGCTCTCGCCCTCCACGTACGCGAAGCTCATGTTCAGGTTGCCCGGCACGCGGCGCTCCAGGCTCCCGTTCACCGCGGCGTACTCGATCGTCTCCAGGATGCGGCGGCGCAGCCGCTCGCGGAGCGCGAGCACCCGGGCTGACTCCGACTCCATCTCCCGCGCGGCGATCTCGCACGCCGCCCCGAAGCCCACGACGAGCGGCACCGGCAGCGTCCCGGAGCGCAGGCCGTTCTCGTGACCGCCGCCGTCGATGAGCGCCGTGAGCCTGACCCGCGGGTCGCGCTTGCGCACGTAGAGCGCCCCCACGCCCTTGGGGCCGTACATCTTGTGCGCCGACATCGAGAGGAGGTGGATGTCCATGGCCCGGACGTCCACCGGCACCTTGCCGCAGGCCTGCGCGGCGTCCGTATGGAAGACGACGCCCCGCTCCCGGCAGATCGCGCCGATCTCCGCGACCGGCTGGATCACGCCGATCTCGTTATTCGCGAACATGACCGACACGAGCCGCGCCGGCATGTCGAGCGCGCGGCGCAGGCCGTCCAGATCCAGGAGACCGTCCGGTCGCACGGGGAGGCGCAGCACCTCGCACTTCACGGAGTCGCCGCTGTCGAGCACCGCCTTGTGTTCCGTGACGACGGTGACGATGCGGCCGGGCCCGGGGCAGCCCTTGATCGCGAGGTTGTCGCTCTCGGTGGCACCGCTCGTGAGGACGATCTCCGAGGGGTCCGCATGGATCAGGGCGGCCACCTGCTCGCGGGCACGCTCCACGGCCTTCGAGGCCTCCCAGCCGAACGCGTGGGTGCGGCTCGCGGCGTTCCCGAACTTCTCGGTGAACCAGGGGAGCATCGCCTCCAGGACCCGCGGGTCCACGGGCGTCGTCGCGTGGTGGTCCATGTAGATGGGCGCCATGGGTCCATCGTACCGGGAGCGGGGCGGGGTTGCAATCCGCGGTCCGGGACCCTAGAGTGTCGCCATGGCTCAAGTCCTCGTGGCGATCCCCGACCTCAAGGGCCAGTTTTCGGCCGCGCTGCCGGCCCTGCTCAGCCGTGCCCTATAAGAGCTCGTTCCTGCGGCCCGGGGCCGTCATCGGCCTCGCGGGCGACGCCGAGACCGCGCTCCACTACGGCGATGTCTCCGCCGAAGTCCGCGCGCTCCGCGAGGGCGTGGGCGTGGTGGACCTCGCCTGGCGCGGAGTGGTGGAGGTCACGGGGCGCGACCGCGTCCGCTTCCTGAACGGGATGTGCACGAACGACGTGAAGGCGCTCAAGCCCGGCCAGGGCTGCATGGCCGCGGTGGTGAACCGCCAGGGGAAGATGATCGCGGAAATCGTGGTGCGCGCGGTCGAGAACGCGCTGCTCCTCGAGGTCGACCGCTCGAACCTGCAGGCCGCGACCGAAGCGCTCCGGAAGTTCGTCGTGGCGGACGACGTGGCCTTCACGGCCTCCGAGGCGGCGGTGGCGGGCGTCTACGGGCCGGGCGCGGGAGGGTTTCTCCAAGCGGGGCCCCTCGCGGAGTTCGACACGGTGCGTCGGGGCGAGGTGTTGGTCTCGCGGACGCGCGAACTGGGCGTGGAGGGTTATCACCTGCTCGTCCCGGCGTCGCGACCCGAAGAGCCTGGGCTCATCCTCGCGCACGGCGGGACGCCCGTCGGGTTCGAGGCCTGGGAGTCGCTGCGGATCCTGAACGGCTTCCCCCGCTGGGGCGTGGACATGGGCCCCGACGTGCTCCCGATGGAGGCGGGCCTGGAGCCCATCGCGATCAGCTACACCAAGGGCTGCTACATCGGGCAGGAGGTGATCCAGCGGGTGAAGACCTACAGCGAGCCGACGCGGATGCTGGTCTCGCTCGAGCTCCCCGGGCTCGCGGTGCCCGCGCCCGGGGCGGCGATCTCGGCGGGCGGCCATGAGGTGGGGCACGTCACGAGCGTGACGACCGGCCGGGCGCTCGGCTACGTCCGCAAGGAGCAAAAGGCGGACGGCACGGCCGTGACGATCGCGCCCGGGCTCCCGGCGGTGGTGCGTCCCCTCCCCTGGCGCGCGTCGGCTACTTAACGTACTTCCGGGCACCGGAGCCCGGGACGGCGCTGGCGGGGGTGCGGGTGTGATGGCGCTCCAGCTGGCTGGCGCGGAGGGCGCGGTCAAGCTCCAGGGCCTCGAGGCGGTGCTTGAGGCCCGAGAACCACGCCTCAAAGGCGGCGCCCGCGGCAGGCCGGATGAGGAGCTTTCCGTCGGGGAGGATACGCTCGAGGCCCGTGTCCGATCCCACGAGCGGCACGACCACCCAATCGCGGTTCAGGAGGAGCTCGTCGGTGAGCGCGTAGACCCGCGCCACCCGCTCCTCGGTAAGGACTCCGCTCATCGGGGGTGCATCCTATCCTCCGTGAGGAAGGAATTCCAGCCCGAGGGCAGGCGGTCGGCGGTGTCCGGCCCCTGGGTCCGGCCGCTTACCAGCGCTTGAACTTCTGGAGCTCGGCCTTCACCTTGATGATGAAGTCGGCAAAGCGCTCGTCATAGACGGCGTCGCCCGAGCCGGCCGCGCCGCCCGCCAGCTTCTGGTTGGCCTTCGCGAGTTCATCGGCCATCTTGGCCTGCTCGGCCTCCTTCAGCTTCCGCTGCCCCTCCGCCTGGGCCTGGTCCGCAGCAAGCCGCTTGCCCTCCTCGGTCTCGCGCTCGCGGCGCGTCTCCGAGGCCAGGAGAGAATCGAGGGCCTCATCGGCCGTCTTGGGCTGGCTCACCCCCGATAGGTCGCGGAGCTGGTTCTCCATCCGGGCGATGTCGCCCTCAGCCGCCTGCTTGCGCAGCTTCGCGTCCGTCTCGGCCTGGTTGAGCTGAACCATCTGGGTGGTCTTGGCCTCCGAGGCGGGCTGGGCGCCCAGGCGCTGCCGGTTGGAGGCGATGTCCGCGATCTCCAGGTCCGCCCTGGCCACGTCCCGGCGGCGGTCGGTGATCTTGAGTTTCAGGAGGTCGATCTCCGTGTCCCGCGCGGAGGCTCCGGGCGCGGGAGCGGGGTTCGCCGGATCGGGCTCGACGACGTCCTCGGACGACGCGCAGCCGGCCGCCAGGACAAAGGCCAGGATCAGGGTCCGCTTCATAGGCACCTCCGAACGACTCACTCTACCGGCCCCCCGGCGGAGCGTCAACATTTTGAGCCCTCCTCCGCTCCCTGGGGGTCGAGCTTCGGAGGGCGAGCCTCTTCAACAGGACGGGCCGTCGGAGCCGAACTTGGCGGAGACCTCATTCACGGCGCGCACCGCGGCATCCGCGTGCTCCGGGGTGTTGAAGTAGCCGAAGCTGAAGCGCACCGTGCCCCAGGGGAAGGTGCCCAGGAACCGGTGGGTCCCCGGGGCGCAGTGGAGCCCGGGGCGGCACGCGATCCCGTAGGTCTGGTCCATGATTTTCCCGATCTCGGCGGGCTCGGCGCCCTTGACGTTGATCGAGACGGGCCCGAGCTGGCGCTCCGGATTCCGCGCGCTGTAGACGGTGACGCGCTTGTTGTCGCGGATGCCTTCCACGAAGCGCAGGGCGAGACCGTGCTCGTGCTTGAGGATCTTGGCGAGGCCCTCGCGCTCCACGAACTCCACGCCCGCGGCGAGTCCCGCGAAGCCGTGCGCGTTCGGCGTGCCGCCCTCGAGGTGGAAGGGCAGCTCCTCAGGGTGGACCTCTTCGTCGGCCCGGAAGCCCGTGCCGCCCTCGCGCCAGGCGCGGAGCTCGAGGCCCCGGCGCACGTAGAGCGCCCCCGTGCCCATGGGTCCGAAAAGGTTCTTGTGGCCGGGGAAGGCGACCAGGTCGAGCCCCAGCGCGCGGACGTCCAGGGGCACCACGCCGACGGACTGGGAAGCGTCGATGAGCGTGAGCGCCCCGTGGGCCCTCGCGACCTTCGAAATCTCCTCCACGGGATTCACGACGCCCAGGACGTTCGAGCAGTGGGTGAGCGCGATAAGCCTCGTATTCTTCCGCAGGAGCGCCTGCACCGCGGAGGCGGGCACGGTGCCGTCGGGCGCAGTCTCCGCCTTGTCGAACGTGATCATCCCCGCCTGGGCCATCGCCCAGAGCGGGCGGTTGATCGAATTGTGCTCGGTGCAGGAGGTGATCACATGGTCGCCCGCCTTGAGGATGCCCTTGAGCGCGATGTTAAGGGCGTCCGTGGCGTTCAGCGTGAGGATGACCTGGTCGGGGCTCTCGGCGTGGAGGATGCGGGCGATCGCCTCGCGGCAGCGCTGAACGCGGTTCTCGGCCTCGACCGCCATGCGGTGGCCCGAGCGCCCCGGGTTCCCCGCGGCGGTGCGCGCGAACTCGTCCATCGCGCGATAGACGCCCTCGGGCTTGGGCCAGGAGGTGGCCGCGTTGTCGAGGTAGATCATCCCCTCAGTCTAGCCGACGCGCGACCGAGTTCCAAACGCTTCGTCATGCCCCGACGTACTTCGCGTAGATCGATCGCGCCCGAGCCGGGTCGTCCGTACCCTGGATGATCGCCCGCGCGTCGGGGAAGAGCGTGAGCTCGCAACCGTCGAGCGTGGCCTTGAGCAGGAAGGCGTTCCGGCGCACGGGGCCGAGAGGGGCCAGCCGGCGCTCCGCCTCCGCGAGATCGATCGTCGCGCCGGGCGGCGCCGTCACCTGCACGGCATTCCGACCGCAGAGCGTCACCGCGCCGGTGGATGCCGCCTCGAGGTGGCGGAAGCGCCTCGCCCCGCAGGTATCGCACTGCGGGGAGCGTGGCACTTTGACGATCTGGAACGCGTTCGTCCAGAGGTCGACCGTCTGGAGTCCGCCGGCGAGCGCGTCGTGGCGGCCGAGCAGCACCTTGAACGCCTCCGTGGCCTGGAGCGAGGCCACCACCGCGACGGCGGTGTTGAGGACGCCCGCCGTGTCGCAGGTGGGGGACGAGCCCGGAGACGGCACCCCGCCGAGGAGGCAGCCGAAGCAGGGCCCCTCGCCCGGGAGGACCGTCATCGCCATGCCGTAGCTGCCCACGCAGCCGCCGTAGACCCAGGGCCGGCCATGCTTGACGCACGCGTCATTCAGGACAAAGCGCGTCTCGAAGTTGTCCGTGCCGTCGAGCACGAGGTCGACGTCCCGCACGAGGTCCTCGACATTCGCGGGTCCCACGTCACACACGCGGGTCTCGAGGCGAACCTCGGAGTTGGTCCGGGCCAGCTTCGCGGCGGCGGCCGCGGCCTTGGGCAGGCCGGAGCGGACGTCGTCCTCGTCGAAGAGGACCTGCCGATGGAGGTTGTCGAGCTCCACGAAATCCCGGTCGCAGAGCCGGAGGAAGCCCACGCCCGCGCGTGCGAGGTGGCTCGCGAGGACCGAGCCGAGCGCGCCGAGGCCCACGACCGTGACCCGGGCGGCGGCGAGGCGTTTCTGTCCCTCTTTCCCGATGGGCGCGAACAGGACCTGCTTGGCGTAGCGGTCCATGGCGTCAGGCCGGCTTGCGCAGCATGCGGCGGGCGGCGGCCGCCAGGCCCAGGAGGATCGCGCCCGCCGAGGCGAACCCCGCCGAGCTCGCGTCCCAGCGAGGGGGCTCGAACGGGTAGGAGGTGAGATCGAGGCGGTGGTAGAGCTCCGGATGGTGGAGGACCGGAGTCTCGAAGATCGAGTATCCCATGACCATCAGGGGATTGACGGCGAGCATGAGGGAGATCCGCGAATGAATCACCTCGTTGGGGAGGCCGTTATCCGCCGCCGCCACGAGGAGAGGGCCGAAGGTGAAGATCG
>JAHFOZ010000245.1:0-474 GCA_023261405.1 Planctomycetota bacterium | reverse complement strand
TGCCCGTCACGACCTGCGCCGCCCCGCCCGGCAGGTGGAACGATTCGCACGCGAGGTGCAGCCCCGCCACGAGGACGGAGAAGGAGGTGAGAAGGACCGTCGTCCGGGCGAAGGCGCCGAAGCCCTCCGTGAACGCGGCGAGGCCGAGGAGGGCGATGAGAGCGCCGTGGACGGCCGCGACCGCGAGCAGCCGCGTCCGGAAGGGGCGCCCCGCCGTGAGCGCCAGGGCCGCGGGGAGGCTGAACCCCGCCAGGAGCGGGGAGAGGTACGCGAAGTACCGGAACAGCGTCATGTCGCGCGCTTCTTGTCGAAGCAGTCGCTGCAGTAGAGCGGGCGGTCGCCCCGCGGCCTGAACGGCAGCTGGGCCTCCGCTCCGCACTCGGCGCAGATGGCCGGGAAGTACTCGCGGGGAGGCGGTCCGCCGCTCCGGGGCTCGCCGCCGCCGGCCGGCGCCCCCCCGCCGCCGCGCCGTCC
>JAHFOZ010000244.1 GCA_023261405.1 Planctomycetota bacterium | reverse complement strand
CTCCCAGAGGTCCCGCCCGGTCCGCGTCTTCGACGTCAGGCTGATCCCGATGATGGGGAAGGCCGAGAAGGTGAGGCGGTAGGTGCTGAACGTGGCCGTCGAGGGAAGCGCGCCCTTGAGCTGCGAGAGTCGGTTGAGGACGTAGAGTTCCGACTGCACCATGTCGGCCTTCCAGGAGAAGAAGACGTTGACGTCCGCCGAGCCGCGGCCGGTCGTCGATCGGACCGTGACGGTCCCCGGGACGTCCTTCATCGCCTCCTCGATGGGGCGGGTCACGCGCGCCATCATCTCGTCCGCGGGCATGACGCCGTTGTCGACGAGGATCACGACGCGCGGGAAGTCCGTTTGCGGGAACACCGAGGAGGGCATGCGGACCGCCGCCAGGACGCCCCAGAGGCAGAGCGCGACGACCACGAAGAGGATCGCCTTGGCGTGGCGGCGCGCGAAGTCTCCCATCGCCCCCTAGTCTTTCCCCGAGTCCCGGACCTTCGCCTCGCCGGGCAGGCCGTACGCGCCCTCGGTGACGATCCGGTCGCCCTCGTCGATCTCCTCCCCCTCGATCTCGACGAGGTCCCCTTCCTTGAGGCCCACCTTGACCTCCTTCATGATGGCCTTCTCGCCGAGGAAGCCGACGATGACGGTCTTTCCCTCCGCGTTCGTCACCACGCTCCGGCGGGGGACCACGAGGCGGTCCTTATGTTCCTCGACGACGATCCTGAGACGCACGGATTGGCCTACGGGCAAGCCCGTCTTCGCGGGGAGCGAGACGCGGACGAACCCGGCGTCGTTCTTCCGGTCGACGTCAAGCCCCACGAAGTCGATCTTCCCGCGGACGGCGCCCAGGTCGACCTCCATGCCGGCGGCGACGGAGCGGAGCTCCGCCGCCGGGATCGTCCCCTCGACGCAGAGCCGGTCGAGGTCGACGATCTCCGCGAGGACGGTGGCGAGGTCCACCGCCTCCCCTGGATTGACCCTGACCCGGAGGATCGTCCCCGAAAGAGGAGCCGGGATCCCGAGGAGCGATCGCTGGGCCTTCGCTCCCGCGAGGGCCTTCCCGGCCTCGACGACCTTGGACTCGGCTTCGGCGATCTCCTCCGGCGCGGGGGAAGACTTGAGGAGGAGCAGCTGCTTCTCCGCGACCGCGAGATCGTTCTGCGCGGAGATGAGTTCGAGCTCCGCCTCCTGGAGGTTCTTTTCGGAGGCGAGCTGGTCGGCCAGCAGCTTGACCAGCCGCTCGTTCTTCTTCCTCGAATACTCGACGGCCCGCTTTGCGCGGTCGGCCTGCATCTCGGCGACCTTGATCTGGTCGGGACGCGGGAAGGCCTTGAGCCTCGCCAGGGACGCCCGGGCGGAGCCGACCGCGGCGGCCGCCTTCTCCTCCTCGACGTTCGCAGCCCGCTCGTCGAGCTGGAAGAGCAGGGCGCCTTTCTCGACGCGCTGACCCTGCGTGCAGAGCGCCCCGGCGAGGATGCCTGCGACCGGCGAGGCCACGCGGGCGCTCGCGGCCGGCAGCGCCTCGACCGTGCCGAAGCACTCGACGTGGCGCCGGACCGTCGCGCGCGCGACCTTGCCCATCTTGACGGGGACTTCCGCCGCCACCTCCGCGGCATCCTCGTCTTCGTCCGCCTCGCCCTTGACCCACTCGGGGTGACGGATCAGGACCCAACCGCCCGTGCCGAGCGCCGCCAGGACCAGGAGCCCGGGAAGGAACCGGATCGCTTTCATGGCTTTGTCTCCTCTTCGCGGGGGCTCGAAAGCGGCGCGTCCGGCGGGCCGTGGCGGGAGCCGAGAGGCCGCTGGACGGAGTCCTCGAGCGCCCCGAGGGCCTCCTCCGCCTTCCGAAGCGACGCGAGCCTGGATTGGGAGGCCAGGAGTTTCTCGAGGCGCAGCCCGGTCAGCGCCGTCCTGTCCAGTTCCTTGAGCTCGATCGCGCGCTGCGTCGCCTTCTCGCGCTTCTCGAGCGTGGCGAGCGTCCGGCCCGCCTCGCCCAGTTCGGCGATCGCCGACCGGTACCGCTCCAGCGCCGTCTCGGTTTCCCCGATCACCGAGGCCTGGAGCGCGTGGAATCTCGCGGCGATCTCCTTCCTCCGCGCGTCGGCCTCCGCGATGGGGCCCTCGTTCCGGTTGAGGATCGGGAGCGTCACGGACAGCCCGAACGTGAACTTCTTCTGCCCCTGGTCGTAGAGGTAGCCCGGGCCGAGGCTCAGGTCCGGGTAGCGCCCGGCGACTTCGCGCTGGAGCGCGGCCTCGGCCGCCAGGTACTCGGCGAGCAGGCCCCGCACGTCGAGGCGGTTGAGCAGCCCGGGGACGCGCGCCGGGTCGAGGCCGAGCGACTCCTCGGGGGGCGGCGCGTCGAGCCCGGGCCATGCGAAGGCCTTCCCCCGGAGCGCGGAGTGGGGGAGGCCGACCGCGCCGGCGAGCGCCGCGCGGGTCTCCGCCACGCGCCCCTCGGCGGCGTGGATGGCCGATCGGGAGCTGAAGAGGTCCCCCTGGGCGGCGTCGACGTCGAGGCGGAAGATGTCGCCGAGCGCGAGCTTCCTCTCCAGGCTCGCCACGACCTCCCCGCGCGCGGCCTCCTCGAGGCGCCTGAGGTCGAGCTCCCGGAGCGCGAAGAGGTGCTCCGCAAGCGCCGCCCGCACGCGGCTCCGCACGCGCCAGGCGGTCTCGGCGAGCGCCAGTCGCGCGGCCTCGTCCAGCTTCTCCGCCTCCTCGATCCTGTGGCCCCGCTTCCACAGGGTCTCGAGGGGGAGGCTCAGGTCGAAGCCGTACGTCCAGGGCTTCAATCCAGGCTCAACGTTCGTCACCTTCTCGAGATGGAGCCCGGCGACCGGGTTGGGCCACATCCCGGCGGTGACCGCGCCCGCCCGGGCCTGGCCCAGGCGCGCTCGGGCCACGTCGAGGTCGGGATGATAGTAGAAGGCCGCAAGGGTGAGCGAGTCCAGGTCCCACGAGGCGGACGGGAATCCCGCTCGGCCGTTCGACTCGGCGAAGCGCCGGAGGCCCGGGTCCTCGAGCGTCCGGACCCGGAACTCGCCTTCGCTCCGGGCGGGATCGAGGGGCTCGGGGCCCGGCCCGGCGCATCCCCAGGCCGCGGCGAGGAGCAGGAACGGAATCCGGCGGCGCATGGTCGTCAGGGCCTGGGCTTGAACGCCCGCACTTCGGACTTCTGGTTCTCCCTTCCGGGCACCGCGACGTAGAGGGTGCCGAGGTCCGGGACGAAGAGCGACGTCCGCGCCCCGGCCGCCGTCGTCTGGGCCCAGATGCGCTTGTAGTGGTCGGCGTCCTTCTGCTCGATCGTATCGATGAAGCCCTCTCCGGCCGTCAGGTAGATGCGCCGGGAGGGCGGGTCGATGAAGAGGTCGTCGGTGTCCCTCGAGATGGTCAGCTGCGCGACCTCCTTGCCGGTCTCCGTGTCGAGGATGAGGACCTTGGAGGGCTTCCGGCAACCCACCAGCAGGCGGTGGTTCGCCTCGTCGAGCGCCATGGGGTAGTTCGCCTCGAGCTTCTCGAGGGGCCACCGGGCGAGGACGGCCCCCTTCTCGCGGTCGACCACGGCGATGTGCCTGGCGTCGGGGACGTTGACGAAGATCCGCTTGCCTCCCTTCTCGAGCTGGAAGGACTCCGGATGGCCGTCGAGCTTGATGTCGCCGACCTTCTCCATCTTCTCGGCGTCGACGATGCCGAGGCCGCCGGCCTCGTGCGCGACGTAGAGCCGCTTCGCCTCCGCGTCGTACCGCACGTTGTCGCCGTCTTTCTTGAAATCGATGGATTTCAGGAGCTTGTAGGAATCCCCGTCGTAGATCCGGCAGCTTCCGTCCTCGCCGCAGGCGACGGCGAGGCGCTTGAGGTCGGGCATCCAGGCGATGCCCTGGGGTTCCGCGAGGCCTTCGATCTTGTGGACCACCTTCCCCTGGGCGAGGTCGATGACCTGGACCGAGTTGTTCGCGGAGGCGGCGACGAAGAGCCTCTTCCCCTGGACGTCCACCGCGAGATGGTCGATCTTCCCCTGGATGTCCATGGAGATCGACTGGGAGAGTTCCAGGGGCGCCTTGTCCTGGGCCCGAAGTGCGCCCGGCGCCAGGAACAGGGCGGCGCAGCCGGCGGCGTGAAGGCAGTTCATGGATCCTCCCTCAGCGAGCGGGTCCGAAGGCACAAGCCTAGCGGAATCCGGGTCCGGCGTCACGCCTTCTGCAGGAAGACCTCGCTGGTCCGTCCCGGGACCCGCCCCGGCCTGATCTCCGCGCGGGGAAGATCCACGAGCGGCGTCTCTCCCAGCGGGCCCACCGGCCGGTCCAGGCCCCCCAGGATGCGGTCCAGGTCCCCCGCGTACGCCCGCCCCTCCATCTCGGCGTGCGCCGTGAGGCACGAGTAATCCGGCTGCCCCGCCGAGAGGCGCAGGATTTCGTCCGCGAACCCCGTCGTGCAGGCCCCGCCCAGGTGTTCGTCGAGCGTCGGGAGGCTCACGGGGAGCTGCGGGAGCGCGAACTCCCGCCCCTCGAGCATCGGCCGGAAGGGGGCGTGACCCCGGCAGTCGCTCGAGTAGCGCAGGCCGTAGTCTCCCTCCAGGCCAAGAAGATCCGTCGTCACGGTCCAGGCGGGGGCGGCGAAGGCAAGGGGGGCCGCGCCGAGGGCTTCACGATAGGCGCCCACCATGCGATCGAACTCGGAGCGCAGCTCGTCCTTCCCGTACTTCCGGAGCCGGTCCTGCCAGCGGCGGTGATTCCATCCGTGAAGCCCCACCTCGTGCCCCTCGTCCCGGATGCGCCGGACGAGGTCCGGGAGCCCGGCGCCGATGAGAGGGGAGGGGAGCAGCGTCCCGTAGAAGGCCGTCGCCCACCCATAGGTGCCCGCCGCGTTCGTGCGGAACATCTTCGCCGCGAACGACGGCCGGAGCATCTTCAGGATCGCCCGCCCGGAGGAATCAGGGCCGAACGCCACGAAGAACGTGGCCCGGACCCGGTGCCGGCGCAGCACCTCGAGGACCCCCGGCACCCCGTCGCGCAGCGCCCGGTAGGTGCAGACGTCGACGCGCAGCCGCAGCGGGGTCACGGGCGGGGGGATTCCCCCGCGGAGGAGGTCAGCGCGGGCTTGGTCTCGGTCTCGCGCTTGAACCAGTCGATCGTGGTCTTGAGCCCCTCGGCGAGGCTCGTGCGGGGCGCCGCCCGGAGCACATTCTTGAGGCGGGTGATGTCCGGCACGCGCCGCGGGATGTCCTCGTAGCGCGGGCCGTAGAT
The DNA here is from genome assembly GCA_023261405.1 of Planctomycetota bacterium. Classification (GTDB taxonomy): domain Bacteria; phylum Planctomycetota; class MHYJ01; order MHYJ01; family JACPRB01; genus JACQFK01. The sequence continues at coordinate 2,639 of JAHFOZ010000244.1, read as the reverse complement.
GTCCTCCTGCTTCACGAAGCGGACGTCCTTCTGGGGATCGCGGCCGCCGATGCGCAGCAGGGTGCGGGCGAGCTCCAGGATGGACGTCTCGCGGTCGTCGCCCACGTTGAACACCCCTCCGACCGCCTCCGGGACGAGGCCCGCGGCCATCGTGCCCCGCACCGCGTCGTCGATGTAGGTGAAGCAGCGGGTCTGGAGGCCGTCCCCGATGACCGTGAGGGACTCGCCCCGCAGGAGCTGGCCCATGAAGATGGTGATCACGCGGCCCACGTCGATCTTGTCGAGACGCGGCCCGTAGACGTTGAAGTAGCGGACCACGCTCACCTCGAGCCCCATGCGCTGGAACGCCCAGGCGTAGTGCTCCCCCACGGCCTTCGAGGTGGAATAGCACCAGCGGTCCATGGTGGTCGCGCCCAGGACCCGGTCGTCCTCCTCCTTCCAGGGCACCTTCGGATTCCGCCCGTAGACCTCGCTGGTGGAGGCGAGCACGAGGCGCTTCCCGTGCCGGTGGGCCAGGCGGAGGGCGTTGATCGTCCCGTGGATGTTCACGTTCAGGACGTTGAACGGGTCGTCCACGTAGTGCTCGACGCCCACGACCGCCGCGTGATGGTAGACCAGGTCGCAGCGGAGGACGAAGGCCTCCATGGCCTCCGCATCCAGCACCGAGGCTTTCACGTAGTGGAACCGCGGATGGGACAGAAGGTGCCGCACCTTGAGGTTGGGGGCCGTGTCCAGCGCCCAGACCTCGTCGCCCCGCTCGAGATGGGCTTCCGAGAGGTGGGAGCCGATGAATCCGCCGCCCCCCGTCACGAGAACCTTCATGTCATCCTCCCAATCGGGTGCCTCGCGGGAGGGCGGGCTCTCCGGCCCCTCCGTCCGCGTATTCGATCCGTTCCAGCCGGTAGGTGCCGCTCCCCGTCGCCACCAGGCGATCGCCGATCACCGTGCCCGCCTCCCCGCTCCCCCCCGCTGCGGTCCCTTCCCAGACCATGAGCTTGCGGCCGCCGTGGAAGGTGAACGCGCCAGGGAAGGGGTCCGTGACGGCGCGGACGAGGCCGTCGATGCGGCGCGCGGGCTGCGCCCAGTCGATCCGGCCGTCCTCCGGCCGGCGGCGTCCCCGGTAGGTGGCCCGCGCGGGATCCTGCGCGCGCCTCGGGGCGGTCCCGGAACGTATCGCGGGCCAGACGTCGCCGAGGAGGAGGCGCGTCTCCTCGACCGCTCGGAAGAAGAGGTCCTTCGCCGTGTCGCGGGGGCCGATTTTCCAGCCCCGCTGAGCCACGATGTCGCCCGCATCGGCCTTCGCGACCATGTGGTGGAGCGTCACTCCCGTCTCATCCTCGCATTCCACAAGCGCCCAGTTGAGGGGGGCGCGCCCGCGGAGGCGGGGGAGGAGCGAACCGTGGAGATTGAGCGCCCCGCGCGGCGCCAGGCTCAGCACCGGCATCGGGATCAGGCTCCGGTAGTAGAACGAGAGGATCAGGTCCGGGGCCAGCCGCCGCACCGTCTCTTCGAGGTCGGTCTCCTCCCCGTAGAGGACGGGGACGGATGCCTCGGAGGCCCTCCCGGCGAGCGAGCGGTACCAGCGCTTCTCCGCGGGATCGTCCCGGTGGGTGATGACGGCGGCGACCTCCTCGCGGCCCTCGAGCAGGAAGTCGAGCCCCGCGCAGCCCATCTCCCCGTAGCCGAAGAGGACGATCCTCATGGGGCCTGCTCCCCGCCGTGGACCTTGCGGACGACGTAGCGCGGGCGCTGGCGGACCTCGCCGTAGATCCGGCCCACGTACTCCCCGAGGATCCCCAGGCCCACGAAGATCCCGCCCAGCATCATGAAGAGCACCGCGAAGAGCGTGAACACGCCGAAGAGCGCCCACTCGTCCCCGCCCTTCATGGTGAACCGCCGCACGAGGATCCCCACGCCGAGGGCGAAGGCGCCCGCCGCGGTGATCCCCCCGAACCAGCTCAGGAAGCGGAGCGGGAGGAAGGAGAAGCCCGTCATGAGGTCCATCTGGAGCTTGAGGAGCTGGTAGAGGCCATACTTCGAGGTCCCGCGCGAGCGCTCGGCGTGCTCCACGGGGATCTCGACGGCGCGCTTCGCGTACAGCATGGCCAGCACGGGGATGAAGCTCGAGAGCTCGCGGCACTGGCCGATCTGGTCGACCACGTTGCGCGAGTAGGCCCGGAGCATGCTCCCGAAATCGGTCATCCCCACGGCGCTCCGGTTCGTGCCGCGGGTCATGCGGTTCACGATCTTCGAGGCGATCCTGCGGAACAGGGAATCCTGCCGGTTCTTCCGGAGGGTGCCCACGACGTCGTAGCCCTCGTCCATCTTCGCCACGAGCTTGGGGATCTCCTCGGGCGGGTTCTGGAGGTCGGCGTCGAGGGTCACCACCATGTCGCCCCGGGTCAGCGCCAGCCCCGCGAAGACGGCGGCGTGCTGCCCGTAGTTCCGGTTGAACTCCACGACGCGGATCCGGCGGTCGCGCGCGGCCGCCGCGCCGAGGATCTCGAGGGAACGGTCCGAGCTCCCGTCGTCCACATAGACCACTTCCCAGGCGCGGTCGAGGGACTCCATCACCCGGGCGAGCCGGTCCTGCAGGTCCGGCAGGTTGGGTTCCTCGTTGTAGACGGGGATCACGACCG
>JAHFOZ010000243.1 GCA_023261405.1 Planctomycetota bacterium | reverse complement strand
CTGCGCGGCGAGGTGGGCGCGAAGGCGACCTACTCGGTGGCGATCCACGATCCCGCACGCTACTTCGGCACGGTGCTCCGGGAAACGCTGGTCCGCTCCGGGATCGAAGTCGCCGGGAAGATCGAGGAGTCCCCGGCCCCGCGGGAGGACGTCAAGGGGTTCAAGGAGCTGGCGGTCCACGAGAGCGGCCTCCTCCCGACGCTCGGGGCCTGCAACAAGCCGAGCCAGAACTTCTACGCGGAAATGCTCCTGCGCACGCTGGGCTGGAAGCTCAAGGGGAAGGGCACGACCGAGAACGGCCTCGCCGCGGTCCGCGAGTTCCTGGTGAAGGAGGTGGGGCTGGAGGAGGTCTCCCAGGTCGACGGCTCCGGCCTCACGCGGGAGAACTCGGCTTCGGCGGCGGACCTCGTGAAGCTTCTTCTCTACATGCGGAAGCACAGGAGCGGAAAGGACTTCGCGGAGTCGCTCCCGGCCAACGGGGTTCCCAAGGGCACGCTGCGCTCGCGCCTCACCGCGCCGGACCTCAAGGGCCGCCTCCGCGCCAAGACCGGGCACGTCGGCGGCGTCTCCACCCTCTCGGGCTACGCGGAATCGGCGGACGGCGACACCTTCGTCTTCTCGATCCTCGTCAACTCCGGCGCCGGCGTCTCCACCTCCCCGGCCGACCGCCTCCAGGACCAGGTCTGCGAGCTCCTGCTCCGTCACAAGGGGGAGTGAGGGGCCGGACCTGCGGGGATGGGTGGACCCATCCTCCGCTCCATGACTTCCCTCTCCCCCCCCCAGGGTGTATCATCCAGCCGTAGCGCGACCCAGGCGCGGGTCGGGAGACGGGAGTGGCCGCAGACCCCGAGGAGCACGGCGCATGAGGAACGGGTGTCGGAGTCTTCTGGGAATCGCTGCGGCGGGAGCCTGCATGGCGTCCTGTCCCCCCTGGACGGGCACGCCTGCCGGGGGGACTCCGGCAGGCGCCGACCCTGTCGCCTACGGCAAGGGCCGCGAGATCGCCCGGCTCGCCAATCCTGCGATCACCGAGAGCAGCGGGATCGCCTGCAGCCGCACGACGCCCGGCGTGTTCTGGACTCACAATGATTCCGGCAGCGACGCGCGGCTCTTCGCGTTCAACCTGAAAGGGGAGGACCTCGGTTCGTTTCCGGTCCAGGGCGCAACGGCCCAGGACTGGGAGGACATGGGATCCTTCTCGATCGCCGGAAGGCACTTCCTGATGGTGGCGGACGTCGGCGACAACAAGATGCACCGCGCGTCCTGCACCCTCTACATCCTCCAGGAACCTGCGGGAATCACCGGGCAGGGCAGACCCCAGCCGCTGGCGCTCGTGGCACGGCAGGAGTTCACGTACGAGGACGGCGCGCACAACTGCGAATCCGCGGCCGTCGATCCCGTCCGTCGGGAGATTGTCTTGGTCACCAAGACCAGCGATGCCACCTGCAAGGCGTTCGTGTTGCCGCTGCCCCTGGACAAGAACCCCGGGAAGGCGGTGGCCAGACCCGTGGCCACCCTCACGCTCCCCACGACGAGCGCCATGGACATCTCCCCCGACGGCCTGCGCGCGCTCGTGCTGACCTACGGCGATGCCTACGAGTACGCGCGCCAGCCCGATGAAGCCTGGGGCAAGGCCTTCTCGCGCCCGCCCCGCGTCATCAAGATGCCCGCCCGGGCGCAGGGTGAATCGGTCTGCTACGGATCGGATGGCGTGACGATCTACCTCAGCAGTGAGAGAGTCCCCACGCCGCTGCTGGAAGTCGCACCCATGGGAAAATAGAGGTGTGGCCGTGAAGGCCCCGCTCTCCACATCCTCCCGGCGCGTCGCCCTCGTCACCGGATCCAACCGCGGGATCGGCGAGACGGTCGTCCGCGAACTCCGGAAGGCGGGCTACGCCACGGTCTCCAACGGACGCTCCGCGCGGAAGGGGCCGGGCGACCTCCACGTCCGCGCCGATGTCGCGACCCCCTCCGGCGCCCGGAAGGCCGTGGCGGCCGCACGGAAATCGTTCGGGCGGCTCGATCTCCTCGTCTGCGGGGTGGGCCACTTCTTCTACACGCCGGTGTCGGAGATGGATGTGGAGGCCTGGGACGGGTTGCTGACGAGCAACCTCAAGAGCACCTGGCTCTGCTGCCGGGAGGCGCTGCCGCTGCTCCGCAAGGCGCGCGGCGTCGTGATCACCGTGGGCGGGCCGGTCACGCAGACCGTGCGCGGCAACCCGCGCGCCGTGGGATACCAGATGGCCAAGACGGCCCTCACGGTCTTCACGAAGTCGCTCGCCCAGGCCGAGGCGCCGCGCGGGCTCCGCGTCAACATGGTCAACCCGGGCTTCATCCGCACCTACGCGTACTCGAGGAAGGAGATCGCCGAGGCGGCGGCCCGCGTCCCGGCCCGGCGGACGGGCGACCCGGCCGACATCGCCGCGGCGGTCCTCTGGCTCGCCTCCGACGCCGCTGCGTACGTGAACGGCGCGGTGGTCGACGTGGGCGGGGGGCTCTGGGTGTGAGCGACCTCTTCGAACGGAAGCTCCCCGGGCCGCTCTCCGACCGCATGCGCCCCGCCTCCTTCGAGGAGTTCGTGGGCCAGGAGGAGGTCCTCCGCGCCCTCGCGAAGTTCCCCTCCAAGCCGCCCTCCATGATCCTCTGGGGCCCGCCGGGATGCGGCAAGACGACCCTGGCGCGGCTCGTGGGCGAGCGCACGGGCCTCCACTTCCTCCAGTTCTCGGCCGTCACGAGCGGGATCAAGGAGGTGAAGGAGGCTATCGACCAGGCGAAGTGGCGGCGCCTCAATGAGGGCAAGGGGACGCTGCTCTTCGTGGACGAGATCCACCGCTTCAACCGCGGCCAGCAGGACGCCTTCCTCCCCCACCTCGAGGACGGGACGATCGTCCTGATCGGCGCGACCACGGAGAACCCGAGCTTCGAGGTCAACTCTCCCCTCCTCTCGCGCTGCCGGGTCTTCACGCTTCAGCCGCTCAGCGACGCCCAGGTGAAAGCTATCCTCTCCCGCGCGGCCGGGCTCGAGAAGATCGAGGCCGAAGAGACCGCGCTCGAGGCGATCGCGGGCCTCTCCGGCGGAGACGCGCGGACGGCGCTCAACCTGCTCGAGATGGGCGGAAGGAAGGTGACGGCGGCGGGGCTCGCGGAGCTGGCGCAGAAGCGCGTCCTCCTGCACGACAAGGACCGCGAGCGGCACTACGACACGGTCTCGGCGTTCATCAAGTCGATGCGCGGGAGCGACCCGGACGCGGCGCTCTACTGGCTGGCACGGATGGTGGAGGGGGGCGAGGACCCGCTCTTCATCGTAAGGCGGCTGGTGATCTTCGCAAGCGAGGACGTGGGGAACGCCGACCCGCGGGCCCTGCAGGTGGCGGTGGCGGCCAAAGACGCCGTCCACTTCATCGGGATGCCCGAGGGGTTCTACGCGCTCGCCCAGGCGGCCACGTACCTGGCCACCGCCCCGAAGTCGAACGCCGCGGGCGAGGCGTACAAGGCGGCGAAGGCGGACGTGGAGAAGCTCGCGAACGAGCCGGTGCCGCTCCACCTGCGCAATGCAGTGACCGGCCTCATGAAAGCGTCCGGATATGGGAAGGGCTACGAGTACGCGCACGACCAGCCCGGCGCGACGGTCTCGCACGGCCACCGTCCGCCGAACGTGGAAGGGCGCGTCTACTACGCGCCCACGGACCGCGGCTACGAGGCCACGATCCGGAAATTGATGGAAGAGCGCCGGAGGCGCCAGTAGGATACCGCCCATGAGACGACCGATCGCGGCCCTTCTGCTCGTCGCCGGCTGTTCCTCGCCAGGCGGGGCGGTCGACGAGCTGGCCTTCGAGAAGGGGATGGCCTCGAAGCTGGCCTTCGACCCGGCGTTCCTGAAGGCGGGCGATTACGCGCTCTACTACGTGAAGATGGCGGGCGAGGCGCGGGTGGAGCCCTACAAGTGGGCGGTGGTGGCCGAGGACCGCGCGGGCGTGTGGGTGGAGAACAAGGTCCCGGCCGACCCGCGTCCCATGATCATCAAGGACAAGATGGAGCGGGGCGGAAAGTTCCTGGAGCGCTGGGTGGGCGAGCCGGGGGGCATCCCCGGGCAGATCTACCCGAGCCCCAGGGGGGGCAAGCCCGCCCCGGAGCCCGAGGCACGCCGCGACTCCAGCACGGCCCAGGCCCAGAGCAAGGTGGACGTCGATCGGATCGTGGTGGGAGGCAAGTCGTACGACTGCACCCGGGTCACGACCACGCTCACCTACCCCGATCGCCGCATGAGCAAGATGGTGAACTGGTTCTCGAAGGAGGTCCCCTTCGCCGGGCAGAAGGACTTCGGCGGCCTCGTCAAGCGCCAGTTCGGCCGCTTCTCCATGGAACTGGCCCTCTTCGGCAACGAGGCCCCCCGCGCCGAGCTGGAGATCCGGGCCCCCGAGAAGTAGGCCCCCAGCCGAGAGCCGGTAGCCAGCAGCTCGTAGCTGCCGTTTACGCGACGACGTTGACCAGCTTCCCCTTCACCACGATGACCTTCTTCGGGGTCAGCCCGGCGAGCGCCGGCAGCGCGAGCGCCTTCGCTTTGAGTTCCTCGTCCGGCGCGCCGGCCGCGACCGTGAACTTTCCCCTGAGCTTGCCGTTCACCTGTACGGGGATCTCGACCTCGTCCGAGGCGGCCTTCGCCGGGTCGTAGACCGGCCAGGCGGCCTTGAAGACGCTGCCGCTTCCGCCCAGCATCTCCCAGAATGTCTCGCCCAGAAACGGCGCCAGGGGGGCGATCGCCCGCGCGAGCAGGTCGAGGATCCCCCGGAAGGCCCGCCGCTCGTCGTCGGTCTTCGGGTCGGGCTTGACCGCGTCCACCTCGTTGAGGAACTCGAAGAACTTCGCGATCACGGTGTTGAAATCGAGCCCGTGCTCGCAGGCGTCGGTCATGCGCCCCAGGACGATCTGGGCGCGCTGCTGGAGCGTCCTGCAGGCCGCGGATTCCCCGGCGGCGCCCTTCACCTTCGGGGCGAGATCCTCGTAGAGGTCCCAGAGACGGAACACGAGCTTGCCCGCGCTGGCCAGCCCGTCCTCCTTCCACTTGATCTGCCCGTCGGAGGGGGCGAAGGCGAACATGGCGAGGCGGGCTACGTCCACGCCCCACCGGTCCATGATCTCCTGCGGGGAGACGGCGTTGCCCCTGGACTTGGACATCGTCACGCCGCCGGCGTCGGCCACCATCCCCTGGTGATAGAGCCTCAGTACCGGCTCGTCGGTGGGAACGAACCCCGCATCGAAGAGCACCTTCGCGATGAACCGGAAGTAGAGCAGGTGCATGCAGGCGTGTTCGTCCCCGCCGATGTAGAGGTCCACGGGGAGCCACTTCCGGATCTCCTCCTGGCGCCAGGGCTCGCGGTCGTTTTTCGGGTCGACATAGCGGTAGAGGTAGTAGCTGGAGCACATGAACGTGTCCATGGTGTCGGGGTCGCGCTGGGCGGGACCGCCGCACTTCGGACAGGTCGTGTTCATGAATTCGGGGTGATCGGCCAGCGGCGAGCGCCCCTTGGGGATGAACTCCGTGACGTCGGGCAGGCGGACGGGCAGGTCCTTCTCCGGCACCGGCTGCGGGCCGCACTTCGGACAATGAGTGATCGGGATGGGGCAGCCCCAGTAACGCTGGCGCGAGACGAGCCAGTCCTTGAGACGAAAGTTCGTCTTCGCGCGGCCCAGGCCCCGCTTCGCGATGAACTCGATCACGCCGGGGATGCCCCCGGGCGACGGAGTCCCGTTGAGCTCGCCGGAGGCGATCATCGCCCCTTCGCCGACGTAGGCGTCCTCGTAGGTCGCCGGGCCGCCCGAGATGACGATCCTCACGGGGAGCGCGTACTTCTTCGCGAAGACGTAGTCGCGCGCGTCGTGCGCGGGCACGCCCATGACGACGCCGGTCCCGTAGTGGGCGAGGACGTAGTCGGCCACCCAGAGGGGGACCTTCTCGCCGCTCAGCGGATTCGTGACATACCGGCCGCTGAAGACGCCGTCCTTGTCGCCCTCCATGGTCCGCTCGCGCTCGCTCTTCTGTCCGGCCTTCCGGATGTACTCCTTCACTTCCGGCGTGGCGATCTCGGCGGCAAGGGGATGCTCGGGGGCCACGACGACGAAGCTCACCCCGAAGACGGTGTCGGGCCGCGTCGTGAAAACCGTGAGCTTTCGGCCCTCGAAGTCGAAGTCGATCTCCGCGCCGACGCTCCGCCCGATCCACTGCCTTTGGGCGGCCTTGGTGGACTCCGGCCAGCCGGGAAGCTTCTCGATGTCGTCCAGCAGCCGCCCGGCCATGGCCGAGTACTTGAAGAACCAGCAGTTCTCGATGGGCTTCTTGATCACCTCGCGGTCGCAGCGCCAGCACTTCCCGTCGTGGACCTGCTCGTTGGCGAGGATGCCGTCCTGCTCGCACCAGTTGACCGCGCTCGCGGCCCGGTAGGCCCACCCGTTCTTGTAGAGCAGGAGGAAGAGCCACTGGGTCCACTTGTAGTAGTCCGGCTCGCAGGTCCGGACCTCGCTGTTCCAGTCGTAGGAGATCCCCATCCTCTGGAGCGTCTTCTTGCCGGTCTCGACGTTCCCCCGCGTCCAGGGGCCCGGGTGGAGCTTGTTCTTGATGGCGGCCTGCTCCGCGGGGAGGCCGAAGGCGTCCCAGCCGAAGGGGTGGAAGACGTCGTCGCCCTTCATCATCCGGTAGCGCGCCACGACGTCGCCGATGCCGTAGTTCCGGAAGTGGCCCATGTGGATGTCGCCCGAGGGGTAGGCGAACATCTCCAGGACGTAGTACTTCCGCTTCGGATTTTCCGGGGTCCGGTAGAGGTCCTGCGCGGCCCATTTCGCCTGCGCACGGGCCTCCAGGGCCTTGAAGTCGTATTTCATGGCGGGCGGAATTCTAGCGGTTTTGCACCCGGTCCGCAAGCCGCCGCCCCGTCCCGGGAATATCCCTTGCGTTCGGTCCGTCCTGAAATAGAATAGGGCCTCGGGACTGACGACTCAGACTATGGCTGAAGGACAAGAGAACCTCCATTTCGGCTCCATTGCCATCAAGCTCGGCTTCACCTCGCTCGAGAAGGTGGACGAGTGCCTCCGGCTCCAGGAGAAGATGAAGGAGCTCGGAGTCGCCCCCAAGAAGCTCGGCGAGATCATGCTCGCCAAGGGCTACGTGACCGACGCCCAGGTGAAGGAGATCTTCAAGTACCAGGGCCTCAAGGGCGGGCACACCTCGATCGCCGGCTACAAGATCCTCACCAAGATCGGCCAGGGCGCCATGGGCTCCATCTACAAGGCGCTCCAGATCTCGATGGACCGCATCGTCGCCATCAAGGTCCTCGCCCCCAAGTACTCCCAGAACGAGAAGTTCCGCGAGCGGTTCCTGCGCGAGGCGCGCGCCGTGGCGCGGCTCAACCACCCGAACATCATCCAGGGCATCGACGTGGGCGACTCCAACGGCGTCCACTACTTCGCCATGGAGTACATCGACGGGCCCACCGTGGGCGAGCTCCTCAAGCGCGGCGGCGCGCTCGACGAGAAGCGCGCGGTCAACATCGCCACCCAGATCGCCCGCGCCCTCCACCACGCCTTCAGCCACGGCATCATCCACCGCGACATCAAGCCCGACAACATCATGCTCACGCGCGAGGGCACCGCCAAGCTCCTCGACCTGGGCCTCGCCAAGCTCCCCGCCGGTTCGGAGGGCGACGCCTCCGGCACGCGACCCGGCGCCTCCATGGGGACGCCCTACTACATCGCCCCGGAGCAGGCCCGCGGGGAGCAGAGCGTGGACACGCGCGCGGACATTTATTCTCTGGGCGCGAGCTTCTACCACATGGTCGCCGGCGAGGTCCCCTACTCCGGCCAGAGCGCCGCCGACGTCATCGCGAAGCACCTCACCGAGCCTGTGACCC
>JAHFOZ010000624.1 GCA_023261405.1 Planctomycetota bacterium | reverse complement strand
GGGCCAACCGGAAGGACGCGCACCTCACGAACGTGAACCTGAACCGCGACTTCAAGCCGGAGAAGGTCGCCGACCTCCGGATGGCGCAGCCGGGCGACCCCTGCCCCCGCTGCGGCGGGACGCTGGGGATGACGCACGGGATCGAGGTGGGGCACGTCTTCAAGCTGGGGACCCGCTACTCGAAGAAGATGAACTGTGAATACCTCGACGACAAGGGGAAGCTCAATCCCATGGTGATGGGCTGCTACGGGATCGGCGTGAACCGGATCCTGGCCGCCGCGGTGGAGAACCACCACGACGAGGCGGGCATCCTGTGGCCCAGGGAAATCGCCCCCTGCCAGGTCGAGATCATCTCCATCGACCACAAGAAGCCCCCGATCGTGGAGGCGGCGGAGAAAGTCCACCGCGGCCTGTCCGAGGCGGGGCTCGACGTCCTCTGGGACGACCGCGAGGCGGCGCCGGGGGTGAAGTTCACCGACGCCGACCTCCTGGGTCTCCCCGTGCGACTGACGCTGGGGAAGCGCACGGTGGAGGGGGGCACGGTGGACGTGCGGGCGCGGAATAAAAAGGACCAGACGACCGTCCCGTTGGAGAAAGCCGTGGAGGCGGTGAAGGATGAACTGGCGGCCTATCGCCTGTAGCGCGTTCCTGGCGGCGGCCTCCTGCGCGGGCGGGGGCGGCGGGACCCGGGACGAGCTTCCCCCTTTCGGGGAGGCCCTGAAGGTTTCGTATTTCCGCTCCTATCCCGAGCACAAGACGAAGAAGCCGGAGCCCACCTACCGGGCGGTCCTCTCGAACTCCTGGAAGGACCGCGTGGGAGAGGGCGTGCGGGACCCGTTCCCCCGGGCGGCCCCGGGGAAGGTCTTCCTGGGGTATCTCCCGGACGCCCGCGCGCGCGAGATCGCGGAGAAGCTCCGCTCCCTGGGCGTGGAGCGGCTCCGGTGGCGGAACCCGGACGACTGCAAACCGCAGGACTACTTCGCCAAGGCCACGGACCCCAAGGAGTCCGAGTTCACGCGGCTGTTCACGGTGGGCACCGACAAGTGGCAGCGGACCTATTATCTCCGGGATAACCAGCCCAACCTCGAGATCTACGAGGTCTTCCTCCGCTGCGAGCGGTATCTCACGCCCGTCATCGACGCCAACAGCATCCTGGTCACCACCCGCACCCCGGCCATCTTCCAGCAGGACAAGTAGGCGGTGCTGGTCGACTCCCACGCGCACCTCGACGACAAGGCGTTCGGAGCGGATCTCCCCGCGGTGCTCGCCCGCGCGCGCGAGGCGGGGGTCACGCGGATCGTGACGATAGGGACCAGCCTTGACTCGTCGCGCCGGGCGCGCGAGATCGCGGAGCGGGAGCCGGACGTCTGGTTCTCTCCGGGGATCCATCCGCACGAAGCCGACGCGCCCGGTCCCGTGGACGACCTGCGCGAGCTCGCGCGCCATCCCCGGGCGGTGGCGGTGGGAGAGACGGGCCTCGACTACTTCAAGAAGTACGCCTCCCATCCCAACCAGAAGGCGCTCTTCTTGAAGCACCTCGAGATCGCCCGCGAGGCGGGGAAGCCCGTCTCGATCCACTGCCGGGACGCCCATGCCGACGCGGCGGCGATCCTCCGCGAGCACGCGCCGCTCCGCGGGGTGATCCACTGCTTCTCGGGCGACGCGGCGGCGGCCGAGGCGTACCTGGCACTCGGGTTCTACCTCTCGATCGCCGGGCCGGTGACCTATCCGAATGCGAAGGGGCTCCGCGAGGCGGTCCGCACCGTGCCGCTCGATCGCCTGATGGTGGAGACGGACTGCCCGCTCCTCACGCCCCAGAAGCACCGGGGATCGAGGAACGAGCCGGCCTACGTGCGGTACACGGCCGCCGAGATCGCCAACGTCAAGGGGGTGCCGCTCTCCGAGCTCGAGGCGGCGACCACGGCGAACGCCCGCGCGCTCTTCGGCCTCCCATGATCCAATCGTCAATGGCGAAATCCCCCGGAGGGGTGTGTTAAACTGGTCCCCGGCATGTCCCCTCAGCATCTTTCCGTGGTGACCGGCGGGGGCGGGTTCATCGGCTCGCACCTCGCGGAGGCGCTCCTCGCCCGAGGCGACCGGGTCCGCGTGGCGGACGACTTCTCGACGGGCCGCCGGGCGCTCGTCCCGGCGGGCGCGGAGCTCGTGGAGGGGGACGTGGCCTCGGATGCGGCGCGGGCGGTGGAGGGAGCCTCCACCGTCTACCATCTCGCCGCGCTCCCCTCGGTGCCGCGCTCGGTGGAGCGTCCGCTGGAGAGCCACCGCGCGACCGCTCAGGGCACGCTCGCCGTGCTGGCGGCGGCGGAGCGGGCGGGGGTCCGGCGCGTGGTCTACGCCAGCTCGTCCTCGGTGTACGGCGA
>JAHFOZ010000242.1 GCA_023261405.1 Planctomycetota bacterium | reverse complement strand
GTCCGGCGGGGCGACGTCTCCCCGGAAGGGCTCCGGGAGAAGGCCCGCTGGGTGCTCGCGGAGCAGGAGCGGCGGATGGGGGCGCTCGGATCCGGCTGGAAGGACGTCACGGCCGCGCAGTTCTACACGGTCCACGACCCGCACCCCTTCCTCGCCGACGAGCTGGCGCGCCGGGGGACGATGCGGGCCGGCCTCACGTGGCACTTCTGCCGCCCGCCGGTACTCGAGATCGACTTCGAGATGGACGCCCGCGCCGTCCCGCGCGAGCTCGTCCGCTGACTCCGGTTCGGCCGAGGCAGGACAAGAAGTAGAAGAACAGGGGTCCGGAACGCCGCCTGCAGATCCGGGGGATGAGGCAAGCGGGGTTCCAAAGCCCTTGCACTGCTTCTGCCCAGGCCTAGAATGGAGCCGACCGACGAGGGAGACCGTGAAGCCTTTCTGCGCACTCGCCCTCCTGTTCTTCCCGCTGTCCCCCGGCCCCACGCAGGATGACGAGGAGAAGATCAAGGCAAGACAGGCAGAGATTGCGCAGTTCCTCAAGACCGCGAAGGAGGATCGCCAGTTCCGGGCTGCCCTGGGCGACCTCCGGCGGCTTGCCGACCGTGCCTACGAGATCAACCGTTACGAAATCTCCGCCAGGCTCCATGAGCAGGCCGAGAAAGTTGCCCGTATCCTCAAAGACGCGGCACTCGCGACCGAACTCCAGGGGGCGACCAAGCGCGCCCGCGAAACCGGCAAGGAGTACGAGAAGGTGGTCAGGTCTGAGCTCAAGCTCTCAGCCTTGGAAGGGAAGCCCGAGGACTACCTCGTGACGGCGAAGTTCTACGCGCTCGTCAAGGGCGACTGGAAGGCGGCCATACCGCTTCTTGCAAAGGGCTCCGACGCGAAACTCAAGGAGGCGGCGGAGGCGGATCTGGGGGAGCCGAAGTCGCCGGACGAGCAGGTGGCGCTCGCGGAGCGCTGGTGGGCCCTCGGGGAAAAGTACCGGGAGCGGGCGCTCCATTGGTACGGAACGGCTTGGCTGCTGTCGACGGGTGTGGCGAAAGAGCGCCTCCGCACCCGTTGCCTGGAGGTCTCCCGGCACAGGGTCACGTCCAGGCCCCCGCTCGAAGTCCCGGCGAAGTGGACGCGGGAGAACTCCGGAAAGACCGTCCAACTGGACGCCGGTTGCGCCCACGCCGGCACTTGCTCCGTACGCTTCGATCCCTCCTCCGGGAAGCCGGGGGACGAGTTCTCGGGCCTCAAGTCCGGGGCGATCCCGAGCGCGGAGGGGCGTGCGTATGTCCTCTCGGGCTGGGTCTTGTCGGACGGAAACGTGCGCGACGACAACCTCATGGTGGTGGCGTTCGACGCCGGAGGGAAGACCATCACCCTCCTGCTCGCCCCCGTGCCCATCGACTCCCCGTTCTGGACAAGGATCAGCAGGGAAGTCACGTGTCCTCCGACGACGACATCGATCGACGTGAGACTCCAGATGCTCTCCAGGAGCGGCCGGATCTGGCTCGACGAGGTGTCCCTCCGAGACGAGAACGAGGCGGAACTCCTGCAGAACGGATCGTTCGAGGAGATGAAGTAGGTTGCCTCCGCGCCCTGGGATCTTGAGTCTGAAGGATCAAATCGCGGCCTGTGGACCCCGGTGGCGGGGCGTTAGACAGCGGTCCTTAGACCCCCGCTCATGACCGCCGGCCAGGAACCCGCCCCGACCCGCGCCCGCTACGGCGTCGTCGCGTTCGCCGTCACGCTCGCGGTCATCACCTATATCGACCGCGTGTGCATCGCGCAGGCCGCCCCGCTCATCCGCCAGGACCTCGCGCTCTCGGAAAAGCAGATGGGCTGGATCATGTCCATCTTCTACTGGACTTACGGGCTCTTCGAGGTCCCCTGGGGCCGGCTGGCGGATCGGATCGGGGCGAAGAAGGTCCTGCTCCGGATCGTCGTCGTCTGGTCGGTCTTCACCGCCGCCACGGGGGCGGCGTGGAACTTCGGGGTCCTCCTGGCGACCCGTGCCCTCTTCGGCGTCGGCGAGGCGGGCTGCTTCCCGAGCCTCACCCGGGCGTTCACCACCTGGCTTTCCTCCTCCGAGCGGGTCCGCGCCCAGGGCCTCCTCTGGCTGAGCGCGCGCTGGGGAGGCGCGTTCACGCCCCTGCTGGCCATGCTCCTCATCGACGCCGTCTCGTGGCGCCTCACGTTCGCCATCTTCGGCGGGGTCGGGGTCCTCTGGGCCGCCGTTTTCGTCCTCAGGTACCGAAACGATCCCCGCGAGCATCCGGGCGTGAACGAGGCCGAACGCGCGCTCCTTCCCTCCGCCTCGCTGGCCTCCCGCGCCCACGGTCCGGTCCCCTGGAGGCTCTACATCGGCTCGCCCCGCGTCTGGATCCTCTGGACGCAGTACGCATTTCTCTCCTACGGCGCGGCGCTCTATGTCACCTGGATCCCGACCTTCCTCAGGACTTTCGGCGAGCTCAGCCCCATGGAGCGGGCGCTCCTCGCCGCACCGCCCCTCTTCTTCGGCGGGATCGGCTCGCTCTTCTGCGGGTTCTTCCTCTCCCGCCTCACGCGGTGGGCCGGGAGCGGCGAGCGCGCGCGCCGCTGGATGGCGGTCCTCGGCTTCGCCGGCTCCGCGGCGATGATGATCGTCTCCACGCTCCTTCCGGACCCCGTCTGGAAGATGGCCGCCCTCGGGGCCGCCGGGTTCGCGAACGACCTGGCCATGCCGCCCAGCTGGGGCGCCTGCATGGACCTGGGCGGCCGGCACTCGGGGACCCTCTCCGGCAGCATGAACATGTGGGGCTCGCTGGGAGGCGGCCTGGCCCCGGCGGTGGCGCCTTACCTGCGTTCCGCGGCGGGCGACGACTGGAACGTGGTCTTCTACGCCGCCGCCGCGGCGTATTTCCTTGGGATGATCTGCTGGTTCTTCATAGACTCGGTCACCCCGCTCGAACCCCATCCCAAGGAGGCCGCTCCATGAGCCGTGCGATCGCGAGCCCCGAGGCCATGGATTTCGAGTCCCCCGGCCGCCGCGACTACTTCGTCAAGGTCGAGCACACGACGATCTGGGCCCACCACCTCATCCCCGTCACGGTGATCGTGGGGCCCGGGGCGAAGCCCGGCCGCGGCCTCGTGGCCATCGGCTCGACCCACGGCGACGAGATGGAGGGCCCCGTCGCGGTCAAGCACCTGCTCCGGGAGATCCGCACCGAGGACGTCCTGGGGCGCATCCTCCTCATCCCGGTCCTCAACGTCATGGCCTTCCGCGCCAACCGCCGCGAGTCGCCGGACGACGGCGTCAATCTCAACCGCGCCTTTCCCGGAGACGCGAAGGGCAGCGTCACCTACCGGCTCGCCGACTTCGTCACGCGCTTCGTCTTCCCGCAGGTCCACGTCGTCCTCGACATCCACGCGGGCGGCGAGGTCGCCCGCTTCCCCGAGACCGCGAACGTCCACTGGATGAAGGACCCTGCCCAGCGGAGGGCGATGGAGGAGACGGCTCGCGGCTTCGGCACGAAGTTCATCATGGTCTACCAGAACCAGACCGCCGGCCTCCTCACCGGCCTCGCCGAGGACCTCGGGAAGATCTCGGTCGGCACCGAGATGGGCTGGGGCCGCGCGGTCCAGGCCCGGGGCGTCGCGATGTCCCGGCAGGGCGTCCTCAACGCGGCCGTCCGCCACGGGCTCCTCCGCGGCGAGGCCCGCGACGCGATGACGCCGCCTTCGGAGCAGGTGATGGTCGACACCTCCGACCCGGCCTCGAATTTCCTCGCCCCCTGCGACGCGGTCTTCGAGCCGACCGTCGGGCTGGGGGAGAAGGTCGCGCGCGGCCAGCGCGTGGCCTGGCTCCACGACTACAACCGCATCGACGAGGCGCCCCTCGAGCTCACGGCGCCGCACGAGGGGTACATCATCTGCCAGGCCTGGAATTCGCGCGTCATCCAGGGCCAGGTGATCACGCAGATCGGGAAGCCCCTGGAGTGGACGAGATGAAGATCGTCGACGTCCGCAGCATCCCGCTCCGGGGCGCCACCCACGACACCGGCTGGCCGGGGGGCACCGATCCGAACGAGCAGATGAACACCCTCGTCGAGATCCGTACCGACGAGGGGCTGACCGGCATCGGCAGCTGCTTCACGAGCCGCGTCCTCGTCGAGGCCGCGCTCACCCTCCTCAAGCCCGGCCTGGTCGGCGAGACGCCGTTCGAGCCCGAGCGCGTGAGCGAGAAGCTCCGCCAGACGACGTTCTGGCTGGGCCGCGGCGGGACCGTCGAGCACGCCATCAGCGGGATCGACATCGCGCTCTGGGACCTGATGGGGAAGGCCGTGGGCCAGCCCGTCTCACGGCTCCTGGGGGGCTGCTACCGCGACCGCATCAAGCCCTACGCGTCCATCCTCTTCGACGACCCGCCGGTCCTCCGCGAGAAGCTCCAGAAGCAGTTCGCCGCCGGGTTCCGGGCGATCAAGATGGGCTGGCGCCCCTTCGGGCGGGTGAGCCGGAAGCTCGACGAACTCCTCGTGAAGACCGCCCGCGACACGGTGGGCGGGGACGTCGAGCTCATGGTCGACGCGGGCGGAAGCGAGCAGTTCTGGCCGCACGGGGTGGGCTGGGCCCGCGAGACGGCGAAGATGCTCGGGGACTACGGGGTGACCTGGTTCGAGGAGGCGCTCAAGCCCGACGACGTCGAGGACTTCAAGGAGCTGAGGCTGGGATCGTCGGTCCTGATCGCGACCGGGGAGGTCCTGACGCGCCGCCAGAGCTTCCAGCCCTTCATCACGCAGCGGGCCGTGGACATCATCCAGCCCGACCTCACGAAATGCGGCGGCCTGAGCGAGGGGCGGCGCTTGGCCTGGATGGCGTACGACCATGGAGTCCTCCTCGTCCCGCACGGCTGGAACACCGGGGTCGGCGTCGCGGCGGACCTGGCGCTCAGCGCCGCGATGCCCGTCGCCCGCTGGGTGGAGTACCAGACGGGCGTGGCTTACATCGACGAACTCCTCGACCCGCCTTTCAAGCTGGACGCGGAGGGCTTCCTTCGCATCCCGACCGGCCCGGGCCTCGGGGTCTCGCTCAACCCCGACGCGATCGGCCGCTTCTCGCGATAAAGGTCAACGGCTCAGGTCCGGTGAAGCCGGACTCCCCCGCCCCCGCAACCCCCCGACAAGCCGGGTTTTCGTCTTCCCACAGCCCGGGGGTCCCCGGTATCCTTGAGGGCCTATGGCCGAACGCGAAACCGCCCTGGTCACCGGGGCTTCCGGGGGCATCGGCGAGGAGCTCGCCCGGCTCCTGGCCGCGAACGGGCACGACCTCCTCCTCGTCGCCCGGAACGGGGAGAAACTCGGGCGCCTCGCAGCGACGCTCGCGGCCGG
The DNA here is from genome assembly GCA_023261405.1 of Planctomycetota bacterium. Lineage (GTDB taxonomy): Bacteria > Planctomycetota > MHYJ01 > MHYJ01 > JACPRB01 > JACQFK01. Next base: position 2,564 of record JAHFOZ010000242.1, on the reverse strand, counting down.
CCACGGGGGCCTGGTTGAGATCCTGCCGCTCGACCTCTCGACGCCCGCGGCCCCCGAGCGGGTGATGGGTTTCCTGGAGGCGAAGGGAATCCAGCCCGGCGTCCTCGTCAACAACGCCGGCTATGGGACCTTCGGGTTCTTCGCCGAGTCCGAGCTCCAGGCCGAGCTCGGCCAGATCCACCTCAACGTCACGGCGCTCACGCACCTCACCCGGCAGATCCTCCCCGGGATGATCGCGCGTCGCCGCGGGCGTATCCTCAACGTCGCCTCGACGGCCGCGTTCCAGCCCGGGCCGCTCATGGCCGTCTACTTCGCCACGAAGGCCTACGTCCTGTCATTCTCCGAGGCCATCGCCAACGAACTCAAGGGCACCGGAGTAACGGTGACCTGCCTCTGCCCGGGGCCGACGCGGACGGGTTTCCAGCAGCGGGCCGGGATCGAGAAGCGGGTGGAGGCCGCCATGATGGAGGCCGACGACGTGGCCCGCCGGGGCTACGCGGGAATGCTGAAGGGCAAGCGGCTCGTCATCCCGGGCCTGCTCAACAAGCTCATGGCCCACTCCACGCGCCTGGGCTCCCGCGCCCTCAGCGCGAAGGTCGTGCGCGGCCTCAACGAGAGCCTCCGGAAGCCCGGGGCGCCGAAGCCGGGATGACGGACTCCGCGCCCGCCCCGTTCGCGCGCGTGACGCGGGCGTGGTACGTGGCCTGCGCGTCGTCCGAGCTCGAGGACCTCCCGATCGCGCGCACCCTCCTGGGGACTCCGCTCGTCCTCTTCCGGGGGCCGGACGGGAAGCCCGCCGCCCTGCTCGATCGCTGCGCCCACCGGAACGTTCCGCTGTCGCTGGGCCGGAGGGTGGACGGGCGCCTGGAATGCGGCTACCACGGATGGCAGTACGCGGAGGACGGACGCTGCGTGAAGGTCCCGGGACTCTGCGGGGAGGCCGGGAAGCCCGCGCGCGCCGTCCCGCGCTTCGCCGCCATGGAACAGGACGCCTTCGTCTGGGTGTACGCCAGCCCCGACTCGGACCCGACCGAAGGCCCCTTCGCGCTGCCCACCCTGGGCGACGGTTCGGTGGAGGTCCGGCGCGTCGTCGAGGTCGAAAGTCCCCTTACGATGACGCTCGAGAACGCGCTCGACGTGCCCCACACCGCGGTGCTGCATCGCGGGCTGTTCCGGGGCGGGCGCGAGCCCCGCCGGATCAAGGTCCGCGTGACCCGCACGGCCGGGGGCCTCCAGGCGGAATACCTGGGCGAGGCCCGTCCCGAAGGGCTGGCGGCGAAGATCCTCTCGCCGTCCGGCGGCGTGGTCACCCACTTCGACCGCTTCATCCTCCCGTCGATCGCCCAGGTGGAGTACCGCCTGGGGATGGAGGCCCATTTCATGGTGACGTCGATCTGCACCCCGCTGGAGGACTTCCGGACGCGCCTCCACGCGGTGATCTCCTTCCGCACCCGGCTCCCGGGCTGGCTCGTGAAGCTCTTCCTCAACCCGGTCGCGATGCGGATCTTCCGGCAGGATGCCGTCATCCTGAAGGCGCAGGCCGGGGCGCTGCGTCGCTGGGGAGGCGAGCACTATTCCTCGACGGCGATCGACGTGCTGGGCCTCCAGATCGCGCGGCTGCTGCGCCTTGCGGAGACGGGGGAAACCGGACCCGGATCCCCGGAGGAATGGGCGCGCGAGATCGACCTCGAGGTGTGAGGCGCGTCAGCGCTTCGACTCGCAAGTCCGTGACCCGCTCTCCCGAACTTCTGCGGCTCAGCCCTCAGGGGGTGCCCTGGGGGGCCGCGGGGGCTTCCTTCTCGCGGGCGATCGAGCGGAGGAAGAAGTCGGCGATGGGGATGAAGGAGACATTGAGGTTCTTCGAGGTGTCGGCGTGGTGCCGGCGGTGGTGGGTCTTGAGGAACTGGAAGTAGCGCGTCCGCTCGAACCACGAGTCGCGGGGCTCGTGGAAGAGCCGGTGGATCGAGTTGAACATCTGGAGCCAGCACAGGATCGAGAGGACGGCCCCGAGGATCAGGGGCTTCCCCACCAGGAGTTCCACGCCGAGCCACACGGGGATCATGATCACGAGGAAGAGGGTCCAGTCCCGGAACTTGAAGTCCACGCCGTAGGCCTTGTCGCCTTGCGGGACATGGAACGATTGATCCGCGCCGAAGTCGACGTGATGGACGCGGTCGTGCTCCTGGTAGGCGAATCCCACGATGGCCTTCGAGTGCAGCACCCAGCGGTGTGAGATCCACTCGAAGAAGCTGTTGGGGAAAAAGGAGACCACGAAGGTCGCGGCGTTCCAGAGCAGGAACTCGTACCAGGGCCAGTCGAACCGGAGGCTCGGGATCATGTCCATGCCGTTCTCGCGGGGATATTAGCACAATCCGGTCGAAAGGCACAGAGAAGCCTGCGTATGCTATGATCCCCTCTCATGGCTGCGAAGAAACCGTCCGCGCCCCGCAAGCCGCGCGCGAAGACGAAGAAGCGCGCCGACCCCGGCTCCAAGGGGTTGACGCCCGCGGAGGTCCGGGAGGGCGCAGAGGAGGCGCTCCAGCCGCTCCGGACGGCCATTGAGG